>JAOZTO010000484.1 GCA_029942265.1 Desulfocapsa sp. | reverse complement strand
TTTTGAACAGGCACTGGTTCTAAAAGATCCAACAGTGCATGCTATTCCATCCATACTCTTTAGCTATTTTGATCCAGATACGGCTGAATACAAAACGCTATCCGCAGATCCTATAGCACTTAGCATTACAGGAGGCGATAAGAGTACGGAAACCTCTGTTCCAACAGGAGGGAAAACAGTTCAGACAAAAAAAGTGAAACAGTCTGTCCAGCACAGCAACAGCATCAAGCCAACTATTGAAAAGCTTGCTCCTTTACAGCTTGATGCAGGTTCAATGACACAGACGATCAGCCCTCTGTTTGCAAGAAAATGGTTTCAACTCCTTGCCGGACTGCTGTTAATCAGTATCTGCATAGGTGCAGGAATGAAAATTCGTGCTGCACGTTATGCGGCTAACCCCCGGCTACAACGAGCAGTTGCAATGAAAAATCTGTTAAAAATACGTTTGAAGGATATTAACCAGGCTCTGATTGCACAAGACTCAAAGACTTTTCTGATCAGTTGTCGAAAGGCGATTCAGGAACAACTTGGCCTGTCGTGGGGTGTTGAGGCTGGTGCCATAACTCTTGCCGATCTTCAAAAGCGCCTTCCTGACGACTCTGCATTACTGGCAATATTTAAATCTGCTGATGAAAGTGTTTATGGTGGACAGGAATTAAATACACAAGAAATGCAGGATTTATCAAATCGCTTAACAATTGACCTAGAAGGTTTACTATGAATCAATTAACTCAATCTATCAGGATATGGCCTTTTTTATTATCGTTTATGATACTGTTTTGTCTGGTTCTACCCAGTCAAAATATACAGGCTAATGACAACACTGAAAATACAAGCTTTCAGGATGCCTCCTCGGCATACAGCCGAGGGGAGTATGAACTGGCAATCCAGGGTTTTGAAGCCCTTGCACGAGAAGGTTTATCTGCTCCTCTTCTCTATAACCTCGGGAACAGTTATGCTCAAAATGGACAGAGCGGCAAAGCTGTTCTCAACTATGAACGGGCATTGCGTCTGGCACCAAACGACTCTGATATTCTTGGAAACCTGGAACTTATTCGTAAAGATAAAGGTCTTTTCCAGGAAGAGCAGTCTTTTGGGCAGCGTTTCATTCAGTTTTTTGGGATGAACCAGTGGCTAACAATAGCTTCACTTGCCTTTGTGTTCTTTGCAGTAATTTTGCTTCTTCCTCCTGCGGCAAGGCTCAAAAAATCATCCCGTTATGGAATAGCAGCAACCTGCCTGTTCATCTTCATAACAGCAGGTGCAAGTGCATTTGGCCAGTATCAACACTGGCATGATGGGGTTGTTGTAGTTTCTGATGCACGATTACGAATTTCACCATTTGAAAGCGCCGCATCTGTTGGTACGATTCAGGAAGGACGGCTGTTACGTCCTGGAAAAATACATAACGAGTATGTTCTGGTGGTTGATGAATCTGGCCAAAGTGGATGGCTGGCAACAAATGCTTTTGAAGCTATTGCGAATTTGTAAGTACTATTCAGCCGTAAGCGCTCCATGAACACCACCCTGCACGATCTCGAACTACCCGATATACCAACATGTATTATCGTGCACTTCGAGATCGCACATGGCGGCGTCCCTGAAACACTTACAGGGACAGGAATTTGATAAAGCAAGGTGCGGTTAATTGGACGCTTACATTCAGCCCAATATTTACCAGGAACCAACCTTTGTACTAATAAAATCAACAACCTGCTGGTGCGCCTCCTTCCCCTTCTCTGTCACAGTGATTGGCGCACCAAAGGCAAAATGCGTCGTTACTTCAGGATGGATGCGTCCCATATCTTTGATAAACTTACCATTGGTCCAGGCATCGGTTTTAAGGGCAAGAGGCACCACCGGAACACCAGCCTTTAAAGCAAGTTTTACTCCGATGCTGTTGAACTGCTTGGGAT
>JAOZTO010000483.1 GCA_029942265.1 Desulfocapsa sp. | reverse complement strand
CTAGACATTACTTGATTTTCCTGGTACATTTCTCTTCACATAATAATTGGGAGGGGAATTGGTGTGTAGTCAATCCAAAAGTAATGTCGATAAAAAAGCAATGATCGAGGAATCGATAAAAAAGTTCCCAGAAGTCTATTTAGTACAAGTTGTTGGAACCGAGAAAGAATCCTTATGGGATGAACTAGTTCGTACCCACCATTACTTGAGCTTCAAACGACTTCTGGGAAAACGACTCAAGTATTTGGCATTTATCCAAAATCGTCCAGTAGCTGCGTTGTCCTGGAGTGCTCCAGCCAAAAGGATTAGTGCACGAGATCGTTTTATTGGTTGGACGGATGATTCAAGAAAGAAGTCACTTCAACACATTGTCGCCAACAGTAGGTTTGTTATTTTTCCTTGGGTTCAAAGACCCAATATGGGGTCACATATCCTTGGAATAAACCTTCGCTGTCTCCAGAAAGACTGGCATGATAAATATCGAGAAGAACTTTTATTGGCTGAAACTTTTGTTGATCCGTCACTATTTGAAGGCACTGTCTACAAGGCAAGTAACTGGAAAAAGCTTGGCAGCACGAAAGGATTCACCAAAAAGGGTAAAGGCTATATTTACCATGGGCAGATCAAGGATATATACATATACATCCTTGAACCACATTACAGGAAAATTTTAGGAGTTCCCCCCACCCCGGAATCACAATTACCCCCAAAGGTGGAGGAAACAAGTTTGTCACTAAAAAAGTCAGCATGGATTTCAAAATCGCCAGATAATTTTGACATTAGAGATATTGATTTTGATCTAATAGGAAAAGAATTAACCGAATTTCACCATAACTTCAAAGATTGCTTTTATCGAAGTGAGCAGGAAAGCATTGGACTTACGTATCTTTCAGGTTTAATGAGTAGTATTCCAAGAAAAACTGCCGAAACGATTGCACTTGAAATGAAAACCCCCCAATCTGTACGCTCAACTCAGCGTTTTTTGAAGACGTACAAATGGGATCATGTGACTATGCTTCTTAAGCATCAGGAGTTGGTCGCTGAAAGTTTGGGGGATGCCAACGGTATGGTTACTGTTGACGCCTCTGAATTTTCTAAAAAAGGTCGCAACTCTGTTGGAGTGGCGCGGCAGTATTGTGGAAATACTGGAAAAAATGATAATTGTCAATCTGGCGTCTTCGTTGGTTACGCCAGTGAAAAAGGCCATGGGCTTATTGACAATCAACTGTACATGCCAGAACAGTGGTTTGATAAGGAGTACGAAGAACTTCGCGAACAAAACCTTGTACCGGATGATTTGGTTTTTCAGACAAAAAACACGATTGCATCTAATTTGATCAATAAGGTGCACCATCATTTCCCGGCACGTTGGATAGGTTGTGATGCAAGCTTTGGGAGTGACATTGGTTTTCTAAATTCATTGCCCGATAGCCTTACTTACTTTGCTGATGTTAAATCAAACAGCAAGGTTTTTCTTGAAAAGCCTGAAGTTGGAATTCCACCTTATTTAGGGCGGGGAAAGCGCCCAACAAAGCTTAAAGTCTTATCCAATCATCAACCTATCTCCGTTTCAGAGTTAGAGAAATCTGACAATATCGAATGGACAGTGGTCAACTTGGGAGAAGGAAGCAAAGGGCCACTTCTTGCACATGTGGCCTGTATGAGAGTTTATCCTTCGCGTGACGGAATACCTCAGGAGGAAGCAGTATGGTTAGTAATAAGAAAACGAACAGATAATCAAACCAGATATGCACTTTGCAACGCCCCAGAAACAACAAGTATCGCTGACTTATGCTATGCGTCGTGCCTACGTTGGTCAATTGAGCGTTGCTTCCAAGAGGGAAAAATGCACCTTGGAATGGATCACTATGAACATAGATCGTGGCCGGCTTGGCACAGACATATGCTTTATGTTA
>JAOZTO010000482.1 GCA_029942265.1 Desulfocapsa sp. | reverse complement strand
TGAACGAATATGAGGCACATCTGAACAAGTTACAGTTCAGTGTTATGCCAATTATCAGGTACTTGCAAGCTACCTCTTAACTTTTTTCTCAAGCGTATAGAAAACATGGAATGAGTTACGTGGATATGTTACATTCTTAGCATCAAACAGGGAAGTAAATAATAAATACTCGACAGGAAAAAAATGCAAAGCAGAGACGAATATCACAGTATAGCCCCAAAATACGATCTTCTTTTATCACGTGGGCTTCGCCCTATCCGTAAGAATATCTGCACCTTTTTTAACCATATTAATGCACTAAATATACTCGATATTTGCTGCGGAACAGGCGAACAATTACGGCTGCTGCACAATGAGAGAAGAACACTCACTGGTGTTGATCTCTCCCCTGCTATGCTTGCACGAGCTCGCTTAACAAGCCCACCATCCATTAGATATCTTGAAACAGATGCAACCAACATACCTTTTAATAGCGGTACTTTTGATGGCATACTCATAAGCTTTGCACTCCATGAAAAAAATTCCAATCAACAACGAGCGATCTTTAATGAAGCCTGTAGACTTTTAAGCCCTGAAGGACATATTGTCATTGCTGATTACAGCACTCCGGCTGATACTTTTATGGCATATGTCCTAGGTAAATTACTGATCCCTGTTGTTGAGCGTGCAGCCGGCACTACTCATTATCACAACTACAGGGAGTGGATGGCTATTGGTGCAATTAAGGGGTTTTTGCAAAATGAGTACTCTGGAAAAATCACTCGTATAACACCACATTACAAGGGCTGTATTCAAATATTATCTCTTTCTGATATACATGATACTAACAGAGGATAATCACAATGAAACTCTTGGGTAAAACGGCTCTTGTTCCTGGTGCATCACGTCCAATCGGCAGAGCTATTGCTAGGAAACTTGGTCAAGCTGGTGTCAATTTGATTCTGCCGACTTTTGACTGGCCAGAATCCATCCTAGAAATGGAAGTGGAGTTCAAAGAAAGTGGCTTTTCCTATTTTACAACATCTGTTGATCTTAGATTAGAAGAACCTGTAAAAGAATTGATTACAGATATTAGAAATCGCTTTAAGCGCCTGGATATTTTAATCAATAATATTGAACGTGGGGGCATGCCGGTAGTACACGGAAGTTATGATCTTCCTCACAATGCAGACCAGTGGGATCTTGAAATTGCAACTACCCTGAAAGCCAAATGGCTGCTCTTCCATCACTGTCTTCCACTTATGCAGGTAGCAGATGAAGCTGCTGTTGTAAATATTTCTTCAGTTGCTGCAATTCTTGGGCGTAGTGGTGCAAGTGCTCCATTTTTTAACGATGCCTATAGTGCTGCCAATCGTGCTGTTTCATCATTTACAGAGACATGGGCTCGTGAAGGTGCACCGACTATTCGTGTAAACGAATTGATGCTTGGACTGATTCAAAACCGACACGGTGAAGGAACTCGGGGCTGGGAAGAGTTGACAAAACAGGAAAAAGAATCTATTGCAAAACAGTGTTTACTGAATCGGACGGGAACTCCTGAAGAAGTTGCAACAGCTGTACTTTTTCTTACCCAGGATGCAGACTATATGACAGGTAGTGTACTAAAATTGGATGGTGGGGTCACACTTGGAAGTCAGGAAGTTCCTACGATGCCGAATGGTATACTAATGGTGTCATAAAAGCTGTATTTGAATTTTCGTTGGTCATAGTCGGCAATAATACTATTTCTATCGCAGTTACTAAAACAATGCTTGGTTGTGTGTTCCCTATTGCTGATAGTTGCAAAAAATCTGACCTGTAACTGTCCAGATATGTCTGCGCTTATTTTTAGAAAATCCTTCGATTTTGAACGAAATGCCTATTCTCGGACAAGCTCCCAGGCAATCACAGATCGTATTAGACATACTGTCCCCGCAACTTATACTATAAAAGCAATCAAACAGTTTCTA
>JAOZTO010000481.1 GCA_029942265.1 Desulfocapsa sp. | reverse complement strand
TGAAAATAATTCATGTTGCAGGAACTAATGGTAAGGGGTCGGTATGTATGACTCTTCTAACAATATTGTCTGAAGCTGGTTGTCGAGTCGGTCTGTACACTTCACCGCATCTAAATTCTGTTAGAGAACGGTTTCGAATTAATGACTCTTTCATAAGCGAGGAAAAGTTTGCAGAACTTGGAACGCAGATACATGCGCAGTTGAGTGGCGAAAAAATAACATATTTTGAATTCACAACAGCCCTTGCATTTCTCTGGTTCGCAGAAGAAAATATTGATTATGCAGTGCTGGAGACAGGTCTTGGCGGCAGGCTGGATGCGACTAATATTGTAACTCCGCTAGTGTCAGTGATTACGAATGTGAGCATGGATCATGAGGCGTATCTTGGCGATACAATAGCAGCAGTAGCTGGTGAAAAAGCAGGTATCATAAAACAGGGTGTGCCGGTGGTGTCTGCTGTGAAAAAAGGACAGGGACTTTTTGAGGTTCAATCAGTTTGTTGTGAAAAAAATGCAAAGCTCCTGCTGTATGGCGATTCATTTTCAACGTCTCTTAGCGATGATGGCCTGTGGCAATGGACAGGCAATGCAAGCCTAAACGGAAAACAGTATAAAAATCTCGCCTGTTCTATGAAAGGAGCGTACCAAATCGAAAACGCATCACTTGCCATAGCTGTTATCTGCCTGTTACAGAAAGAGGGACTGTGTCTCGTAGATGAAAATATTAGACAAGGTCTTGCAAATGTACACTGGCCAGGTCGTCTCGAATACTTTTGTTTATCTTTAAATCGCAATACACACAAAAGCCAGACACAGAAATTTTGTAATGGAGCTGCCAATGGTATTTCTTTTCTTCTGGATGGAGCCCACAATCCCGCAGGTGTTGAGAGCCTGATTCAAACGCTTGAAAAGGAATATAATTATAACAGATTGATCGTTGTCTGGGGAGCAATGGCGGACAAAGACTTGCAGAAAACCCTTTCCTGCATTGCAATGATAGCAGATACTATCATCTTGACTAAACCTGAAGGAGAACGCTCAGCAGAACCGAAATTGCTTTATGAAAATGTTCCGGAATCGTTAAGGGATAGATGTAGTCTTGTTGCAAATGTTGACGCTGCATTGTGTGAAGCAGAAAAAAAGGCAGATGAAGATGATCTGATACTGATTGCAGGATCTTTGTATCTGGTTGGGGAAGCACGGAAAATACTTGTCGGAGAGCTTGTGCAATGAGCAGGGAATATTTTGATTTTGATGCACCTGATGGTGTTGCAATCCGAGCAGAAAGGGCAAAGGCAAGAGAACTGCGGAAGACACGATGGTGGCAGCAAAAAACTTCATCCGGGAAGTGTTATTTTTGTGGCAGAATGACAGTTTTTAAAGAAATAACCATGGATCACTTAGTTCCACTATCAATGGGAGGACGCAGTACAAAGGATAATATTGTTCCCTGTTGTAAATCGTGTAACACTAAGAAGAAAAATATGCTGCCTTTGGAATGGGAGGCGTATTTGGAAAAACAGTAGGTGGTTTATTTGAACCCGACCCGAATAATTATCATGATATCATTGCTTGGTAAAGAATGGGATTATGCAGTCACTGTGGCAAATGGCAGTCTTATAGTGAAAACACTTCCCAGACCAATTTCACTCGTCACCTCCAGACTTCTGTGTATAAGTCCAGCAAGTTTCATAACAGGATCAAGCATTGTCGTACCGCAATAAATAAGAATTTCTTTTCTCTGAACAGCATCCACAAACAGATGTTCTGTAGCATCAAAGTCAATTAAGAACATGAGCAGTATCAGAAAAGAGACCGCAGTATTTTTTTATGTAAATACACATATCAACTTCCTTCTATAACCCCTGTATAAAACCGAAACCGAATATTTACGATTATCTTCGGTGCCCTTCAAGCGAATTAGGAACAAGGATGAAATAAATTCCCCAACTGTTTTGTCCGATTATTTAATATAGT
>JAOZTO010000480.1 GCA_029942265.1 Desulfocapsa sp. | reverse complement strand
TCCCCTACTCGCCCACAGGACTTGTTTGTTGTCCCGCCGGTAGATGTAGCCGCAGCTAAGTTACCGAGACTATCTAGAGCAACAGCCCCAACTGTTCCCATGCCCTTAGGAACACATAAATCCAAATCATGATCCCGAACTATGACGCCATCCTGCCTAGCTTTTAAAAGCTGTTGATACCTGTATTCATCATCAAAAAATGAATTCTCGACAAATTCAAATTTATTTTTTCTGGCAAAATCTTCTGCACCTTCACCAGAGAAAATATGGTGACAACTATTTTCCATGATTGTCCTGGCAAGCTTTATAGGATGTTTGATGTGCTTGATGGTGCATGCGGCACCAAAATTTCGGTTTCTCCCATCCATAATTGCAGCATCCAGTTCATGTGTACCACAAGAGGTATAGACGGCTCCTCTTCCTGCATTGAAAAGAGGATTGTCTTCAAAATAAATCACTGATTCCATGGTTGCATCAAGAGCACTTCCTCCATCTTTCAATATTTTGAATCCGCTTTCCAATGCGACTTTCATCGCAAGCATGTACTGTTCTACCTTCTCTGGAGTAGTGTTTTTAGGTATTACCCCAGCACCTCCGTGAATCACTATGACCGGTTCCATAATAACGCTCCTGTTTATTCCTTTTTCAACTGTAAATAGTCAGTGTGCTCTATTTTTCTGATGGCCTTAACACTTCTGATACCTTGATCTTTGGAATACAAAAGGTACATGTCTGTGATAATCTGATGGAGCGCAGTTATTCCGACATAGGAGTTAACCAGAGCCAAGGAGTTGTTCTGGCATAACAAGATCCAATCGGCTATGTCGTAAAGTGGGCAAGCTTCAGAATCGGTTAACAGGTACAAAATTCCTTTATTTTTTTTTACATATTCAGCCACAAAGAAAACTTCCTGAGAGTAGGGCGGAAGGGTGAGTATAAAAACAATATCATTTTCTCTAAGTGATGAAAGAACTGGGGCAAAATCAGACAAAGCTCCCGTGATAGATTCAATCCTCTGATCCGTAATAATCCGCATAGAATGGCTAAATTTTTTGGCAACAGGGCCACTGCCTCCAAAACCACTGATGAATATTTTCTCGGCTTTGTCCATCTGCTCAACCATTTCATTCAACACATGGATATCAAGGTTATCGAGCGTTTTATTCAAGTTTGCTATTTCGTTGGCAACAAGTTTTTTGAGCTGCTTTTCCTTTGAAAGCGTATCTAAATCACTGAAGAGAATATTTGGATACGGATTTAGCTGTTTTTTTAATTCTTCCTGAATTGCTTCTTTAAACTGATTGAAACCTGGAAAGCCCAGAGCCTGAGCAAATCGAACAACGGAGGCTTTACTGACCTGAATTTTCCTGCTAAGTGACAAAACAGAAGCAAAACCAATGTCTTGTTTATTGTTGATTACATATTTACCAATTTTTTTGTTAGTTGGCGAAAATGTCTTCATTGAAGAGGCAATTTTATCAATAATCATAGGATGTGTTTTTAATAATCTTCAAAGATTAGAGGTTTGTTTGACAGGAATATGACCAGGTGGTGAATCGTATGTTTCATACTAGTAGTCTTATGTAACAAAAAAGTCAAGAACTTTTTTGTTTTGTGCAAAGTAAAATTAGAAATAATTAGACCCGTTTTGTCGAAATGATACGCTGTTGTTCAAATAGGATACTAGAATTTTTCCAAGGGGCTCTTTCCTTCAGCATGCCCTGGCAGCTACCTTTCTGGCAAAGTTGGTTTTAAAATGGGATGTGGCTCGGATAAGTTAATTTGTAGCGAACAGAAAAACATAGCCTTTTTATGGCATTTAGTTTAAAAAACTATATGCATAAATACATTTAATGCAATAAGTGCATTTGTGGTTTATGAAGACGGGCATCTGGTATTATCTGTTCAAATCCTGTTCAGGAAGAAAGACAGTTCACTGGATAAGTGCTCGTTTCTTAGTCAGTAAAAAGTCGATGGTATTTCCTTCTTTGTCAACAGCTCG
>JAOZTO010000479.1 GCA_029942265.1 Desulfocapsa sp. | reverse complement strand
TATGACCTAAAGCTGAGCGCCTACATGGGGAAGTTATTTCGTCCCCGTTCCTTACTTTTAGAAAATTCTTCGATTTTGAACGAAATGCCTATTCTCGAACAAGCTCCTAGCACAATGCATTAAAATCATAGAATCATTTTTTTGGGTCTGATGTAATACCTAAAATACCCAACCAGATTTGAGCATAAAAAGAATATTTCCATAAACACAGCACCTGGTGAGCCTGCTAAATAATTATGAACTATCCATATACTGGTACAAATAAACATGAATTGACGTAGGCGTTTATCTCCTTTACTAAAAGACGCTATGGTACCAAAAAGTGACGATAGACATCCTATGATGGACAACGGGCCCTCATAAGTAAGAGCGGTAACAACAACTACGATTCCAATAAAAATCCACAAAAAAATCTTTGAAGTTGAAAACAAATTGATAAGGAAACGTACTGCGGCAATCATTCCCAGACAGGCGGCTGTCCAGTGCCCCAGACACATAAAATGGAGTGATATTAAGATGCAGGAAACCAGTAAGCATGCAACAATGTATTCTCTTTTTTTGAACTGAAACGTAATAATATCGCTACAAATAGCAAAGCCAATTAAAATTTGTGAAAGTACAAATAAAGACATAATAAGGGTGCTTAAAAAGCACTCGCTTCTAGGGTTTTTGTAACAACAAAAACAGCAAAGCCATTCGGATAAACAAGCCATTTCTGGCTTGCTGGAAGTATTGAGCTCTGGGATCATTATCCACGGCTTGAGATATTTCATCAACACGGGGCAAAGGATGCATAATGATGCTCTCTTCCTTCATCAACTTAACCTGCTCCTCATCAATAATATACTTACCAGCCGCCTTTTCATAATCTTTGAGATCATGAAACCGTTCTCTTTGGATGCGAGTCATGTAGACACAGTCAACCAATGGCAAAACTTCCTCAAGTACAGACTCATCTTTCCATTGTACGTTGTTCTCAGTAAGGTAGTTTTTGAGGTCATCATCCATTTTGCAAACTGATGGTGAAACAAAATAAATTGTGATATTGCTATATTTTGTCAACAGATAGGAAAGAGATCTCACAGTACGTCCATATTTTAAATCCCCAACCATGGCAATAGATAAGCCATCAATAGTTGATAGGCAGTCTTTTATCGTATAAAGATCCAGTAATGCCTGTGTTGGATGTTGACCGGAACCATCGCCAGCATTGATTATAGGAATTGAAGAGGCCTCAGCCGCTAATTTTGCACTACCCGGTTCGTTGTGGCGCATAACAATAAGATCGGCATATTCACACATCACTCGTGTTGAATCGTAAAGTGTTTCCCCTTTTGAAGCACTGGAAAACTCTTTTGCATTCTCTGTGGTAAGGGTGCTACCACCGAGCCTTGCCATGGCACTTTCAAACGAAAAACGGGTACGTGTTGACGGTTCATAAAAGAGGGAAGCCATGATTTTCCCTTTCAGTACCTGAGAGTAGCGTCTCTGTTTTGCGAAGAGATCAGTTTTCATTTCATCTGCTACATCAAAAACTCTATCCAGCAACTCTGAATCAAATTGCTGGGACTCATAAACATGTTCTAAATCAAATTCTCGCACATTATTCCTCTTTCGTTTAATTGGAAGAATTCAACAACCAGCTTTTGCTGGAGCGATTCGAGTAGGGGGTATGAATACTAGGAGACTATCCGAGAATAGTGTGAAAAGTGCTCCCTCCAATGAGGATTATCGGTATATGCAAGGAAGAAACACCCCAAAACAAGATACATTCTATCATATGTAATGTGGGATTGCAAATATCATATTGTTTTGGACAACATCGTATTAAACGAAGTTTTGTCGAACAATTTGAAAGAAGAATGAACTACTTCGTAAGACAATTCTGTGATCAGGAGGGGAAGAGTACTACCGGCATTAGACCGCCGACTTTGCCGGCGTAAATATTCGGGCTGGGTTCAAAACAGCCCAGACCACTGAATTGTAAATGTTTGGATAGTGCCCCAGG
>JAOZTO010000478.1 GCA_029942265.1 Desulfocapsa sp. | reverse complement strand
GGTTTGTGAACTATATTTGTTCATATGTGAACAAGCCGGATCGAACGAAGATGGGCGGTTAGCCGAATATTTACCAGATATAAACCAACTAACAAAGATAAATTTGGAGATACGATGCATAAATTACTGATTGATGAGCCTGGAAAAAAGATGCTGTTGCTAGGCAACGAGGCTATTGCCAGGGGGGCTGTAGAAGCTGGTGTTGCACTAGCTGCGGCTTATCCCGGAACACCATCTTCTGAGATATCCCTGAATTTTTTTCAGATGACTCAGGAAAGTGATTTCTATTTTGAGTATAGCGTGAATGAAAAGGTATCTTTGGAAGTGGCGGCGGCAGCTGCCAATACCGGAGTACGCGCTATGTGTGTTATGAAGCATGTGGGGATGAATGTTGCAGCTGATGCCTTAATAACCCTTGCCTATGTGGGAGTTAGAGGTGGGCTTGTAATCTTGGTGGCTGATGATCCCTTTATGTTCTCCAGCCAAAACGAGCAGGATAGCCGCTACTATGCAAAACTGTCCGGTCTTGCAATGCTGGAACCGTCCACCATTGAAGAGGCAAAGGAGATGACCATTCAGGCATTTGAACTCTCGGAGCAGTTGGAAGAGCCTGTTCTTCTGCGAACCACCACCCGCATTAATCACTCAACGGCTGTTGTTTCGTTTGGCGAAATCACTCCCATGAAAACAAAAGGGGACTTTACCAGAAACCCCATGCGATATGTAACCGTACCTGCGGTGTCACGTCAGCTCCATGCTCGTCTTTTGGATAATCTGGTAAAAGCTGAGAAAATGGCAAATCAATCACCATTTAATTATTCTGAAGGGAATGGCAACTGGGGAATTATTTGTAGTGGTGTGAGTTATACCTACGTTTCTGATGCGATATGTGATCTGAATCTTGAAGAAAAAATCTCAATCCTCCACCTCGGTTTTACCCATCCTCTGCCCAAAGAAATGGTGAACACTTTTCTTGATGGTTGTGAACGTGTGCTCATTGTGGAAGAAGGTGAACCAGTATTGGAAGAAGCTGTGAAGGCACTGGCTCAGGAAGAAGGAAAGGTCTTGCCTATTGGCGGAAAAAGTGAAGCTCTTTTCTCAAAACTTGGGGAATATAATCCGGCTCTGGTAAGAGAAAAAATTTTTGTTTGGTTTGAAGTGGAAGATATAGTCCAAAAGCTTCCTGAAACTTCTACACAGTTGGAATTAGCGCCACGACCACCCACGCTGTGTGCAGGATGTTCTCATCGGGCAACCTTCCATGCTGTGAAAAAAGCAGCTGCGGATATGGATGTAATTTATCCCACTGATATTGGCTGTTATACTCTTGGTATGTTGCCCCCTCTTGGAATGGCGGATTTTCTGATTTGCATGGGGTCATCCACAGGAACTGCAGCAGGATTCTCAAAAACACTTGATAAAAAAGTGGTCAGTTTTTGTGGCGATTCGACATTTTTTCATTCAGCTATGGCAGGTCTTGTGAATGCGGTATTCAACAAACATAACTTTACCCTGATCATTCTCGATAATGGTACCACAGCCATGACCGGGCATCAACCACATCCGGGTGTGGATATGGAAAAAATGGGACTGTCCGGGTTTGGCAGGATTGATATTGAAGAGGTTGTTAAAGCGCTTGGCGTCGGGCACCTGTCAGTTATCTATCCTTTTAAGCTTAAAAAGAGTATCGAATCTTTACAGGAGGCTTTTGCCTTTGAGGGCGTTTCCGTGGTCATTGCCAGGGAAATATGTACCCTGTATGCAAAAAGCTTGAAAATGCCACCGATGAGGCCATTTTATGTCAGCGATAAATGCAAGAATCACAAGGACTGTATTGACCAGCTTGGTTGTCCCGCCTTCTTCGTTAAGAATAATAGGGTAAGTATTGATCCTGATCGTTGTACTGGTTGTGCTTTGTGTGCTCAGGTTTGTCCTGAAAATGCAATTCGTCCTCTTAAAAAGTAAGGAACGGGAATTAAATAACCTGAACATATTTCTTTGAAATTTTTTCGTCAG
>JAOZTO010000477.1 GCA_029942265.1 Desulfocapsa sp. | reverse complement strand
ACTCCACAATTGATTAAGGATCAAGAGTTTCAGATTAAATTCAGAGGCTGTGATCCGCTGGAAGTACGGGATTATCTTGAAACCATTGCTGACGAATTCTTTGAGTTGCAGGAGCAATGCAAGAAACAGTTTGAAGAACTCCAGTCTCTCCGTGAAAAGAACGAAAATACGGACAATTACACCAATTCTCTTGAAACAGATATGGAGTTTACCAGAACAATTTCCGATGAACTTAAAGAGAGTTGTACCCAAAAAGAAAAAAGACTTAAGGTGCTACTCCAGGAAGTTGAGGATTTACAGCTTCGAATCGGAGATATGGAGCAGGAAAAGACCGAGCATGAAGAAGAGTTAAGTGCTGTTACTGCTCGAATAGAAGAAGCAGAATCGGCGTTGAAAAATTCTGAGGTAGATAGAGAAATCCTCAAAAACAGGATGGAAATTCTTCAGGAACATAATACAGAACTCAAACAGGAAGAAGTTAATTTTAAAGCAACGCTGGCCAGTGTTCAAGATTTTGCTGAAAGCGTGAAAGATAGAAGCATTCTTGAAGCGGAAAAGATTGTCAGAGAAGCTACTGCCGAAGGCGAAAAGATCCGTTATGCCACTCGTGAAGAACTTAAAAGATTGCCTCTTGAAATAGCCGCCTTAAAGAAGAAAAAAGAAACCGTAAAAACGGATTTAAAAGCAATTCTTGAAAGTTATTTAGAAACCATTGATGTTTTCTATCCAGATGATGCAGAATCGAAAGTTTCAGAAAAGGATGATAAGGATGAATTATTTCAAAAAATATCAATAAATGAAAATGGAACACTAGACCCTCAAGATCTTGAAAAAATAGAAGCTGAACCGGTTAAAAAAGATCCAGATAGTATCGCAAATAAAGTTGACATTGAATCATTATTGAGAGATACGAATGTTGTTCCTGATGGAGAAGTATTTGATTTAAAGGGCATGTTTGATCTGAACTCTACTGAAAAGGATGGGGAAAAATCCTAAGAGCTTGTTCAAAAACGCCATTTCTCAGTAACCATAAGGATGGTCGCGTTCTCCTCAGGTTATATGTACAACCCCGTGCGTCCCGTAACGAATTTACCGGAATCTATGGTGATGCCGTAAAGCTTGCAATTACCGCCCCTCCTGTGGATGGCAAAGCAAATAGTGCGGTTGTCGCCTTTCTTGCTTCGTTCCTTAATGTAAAGAAGAGGGATGTTGAGATTAAATCCGGTTTGCAATCCAGGAGTAAAAGTGCCCTTATTTGCGGAATAACGATAGAGGAAGTACGGGGGCGCATTGAAAAAGTCGCAATAACTATTCAACAACCATAAGGAGAAGTATATGACAAAGTACGTCATAGGCAACTGGAAGAGCAATAAAGAAAGAGAAGCAGCTCAGAAATGGTTTTCAGATTTTGCCAGCCTGTATAAGCCGGTTGAAGGTCTAGAGGTGATCGTTGCCCCTTCTTTTATCTGTTTATGTAGTTTGTCGGAATATGTTGAAGCACTGGACTTGGAAAATTTTTCCCTTGCTGCACAAGATGTATCGCCATTTCCCAAAGGTGCTTACACTGGTGCTGTGGCCGCTGATATGATAAAAAGAATGGTAGATTATGTTATCATTGGACACACAGAGCGAAGGCGTTATTTTCACGAAACATCGCAGGATACCGCTAATAAAATGGCGGAAACAGTGGATGCAGGGTTAACACCCATAGTTTGTATCGATCAGCCCTATTCAATGTCACAACTCACTGCTTTAAATGATATCGATAGCGATAAGCTGATAATCGCCTATGGGCCGGAAGCTACAACAGCAAGAATCCCCGAGCAGTCTGATCGTGTGGCGGAAGCAGCGAAATTTATCAGTGAGATTCAATTGGGCAGGCCAATTATTTATGGTGGGTCGTTGATGGCTGATAATGTGGACGAGTATATTGCACTCCCTGCACTCTCCGGATTATTTGTGGGAGATGCAAGCCTTGATGTGAAATCATTTGCCACGATTTGTAATAAGATGGGTGATTCG
>JAOZTO010000476.1 GCA_029942265.1 Desulfocapsa sp. | reverse complement strand
TTTTTGACAATTCTGAAGAGTTTGAGCGAAAGGGCATTCTCGGACAGCCTCCTAGGCGCCATCAACGGACTCATCAATAGTTAGCAATTACAATTACAAAATATTTATAAGGAACCGCTAGCAATCTCCCTGCCAGATGTCTAAAATTAAGACACAACCAAAAGTACTGCATTTAGAGGCTAAATAACATAGTGGTTTTTATTGAAAAATCATGATGATAGGATGTTTTTGTTGGATTTATTTCTTAGAGAGAGTTTTGTGTCACGTAACCTAAGTGATACAAAATAAAGCTACAACCATGGAACGAAAACGTTCCGGGGTACCGGCGGTGAGCGTGTAATTGGCTGGTATATATTTATAAAAAACTCCCCGTAACGAAACCGTACCGTTGGAATGAAATCGTTACATTCCATACTTTTTCACTCTATTATTTAAAGCAGTGTGTGTCATCCCCAAGACTCTGGCGGCTTGGCGTTTGCTTGTTGTTTGTTGTAGTGCAGCAGTAATATATTGCTTTTCCATCTGGATAACCAAATTTGAAAGTGACTCGCTTCCAAGATTCACACTATCAATTTGCTGTGGTTCCTGAATTACTCTACCAAATTCCTCACCAAGCAGGACATAGCTTTCATCAATTGTTTCGTCATCACACAGGATAGCTGCGCGTTCAATAACATTTTTCAGTTCACGGATATTTCCAGGCCAACTGTATTTTTCCAATTTTTCTATAGCTTTTCGGGAGAGTGATTGCCATTTTTTTTCAAGACTTGAATTTATGTGAAATAGAAAATGTTCGGCGAGTGGGACAATATCCCCGTGTCGTTTGTATAGTGGGGGGACGTAGAGTGGGAAAACGTTGATTCGGTAGTATAGATCTTCACGAAAGAGTTTGTTGCCTACCATTTCAGCTAAGTTTTTATTAGTGGCAGTAATAATACGGACATCGATGGGAATTTCCTCGGTGCCGCCAATTCGTCTATTTTTTTTTGCCTGTAATACACGAAGCATCTTACCCTGTAACGCCAAGGGAATTTCAGCAATCTCGTCAAGAAACAATGTTCCACCTTCTGCAAGCTCGAATAATCCAGCTTTCCCCCCCCTTTTAGCGCCAGAAAATGAGCCACCGACATAGCCAAAAAGTTCGCTTTCGAGAAGTGTCTCGGGAATAGCAGCACAATTGACCGGAACAAAAAGTCCACTACGACCACTTTCAGCATGAATGGCGTTGGCAAAAAGTTCTTTTCCGGTTCCACTGTCACCACAGATGGAAACAACTACATCGGCTCCGGCAATTTTTTGTGCAAAACTGATTGCCTCCATAAGCACTGTGCTGCAACCAATCATATCGGTAAAATTAAACTGACTAGAGGTAGAAACTGCAGTGGATAGTTCCTTTATCTCTTCCATATCTTTCATGATTTCCACTGCACCGACAATGGATCCAGATGAATCTAAAATTGATTTACCAGTGCTAAGAAACTGAAATCGACCATCAGGTGTGATCATGTTCTTTTTTACATTGGTAAAAGATTCACCGGTCAGACATTTTTCCAGATCTGTATCTACATGGTTTAAATCTCGAATGTTTCTACCAGTCACATTCCGGTCATTGCAACCGAGAATATGTCTGGCAACTCGGTTAATGATAGCGACCTGACCTTTCTTGTCGATACTTAGAATACCATCGCTGATACTATCTAATGCCACCTGTAGTCTTTTTTCACGTTCCTCTTGTGGCAGTGTTTCGATAATGGAAACAGTCCTTACACCAGTAAGGGTTTCCAGGCTGCCGATAGATAAATCCCAATCAGTATTTTTACTCCCCTCCGCATCTACGTAGATAGTTGTTTGTTCCTTATTGGCCACCATCTCGAAAAATGCGATATTAATGCCTTGCTCGGAAAGTAGAGATGCAACATCTGCCGCTATACCAACTCGGTCGGTGAAAATTATTTGTAATTTGAGATTTGACTTCATGGTTTCTATCGTTCCTTTTCAAAAGTACAGCGCCTGTGACGCAAAAGTCCCTAACTATATATTTACACGTTGTTACTCTATCAAGCAATCCTTTTGGAAGCGTT
>JAOZTO010000475.1 GCA_029942265.1 Desulfocapsa sp. | reverse complement strand
TATTAATTTATAGGTTAATATATGAAGGCTATTCAAAAACGACTTATTACAGAGCAGCTTGAAAAATCCCTTGATCGGATGTCTTGTATGCGCAGTGTACAGCGCCCGGCCAAAGGGTGGTTACGTGCTATCCGTGAAGCTCTTGGTATGTCTGGAAAGCAGTTTGCCGGACGGCTCGGAGTTTCTCCACCCAGAATTAATCGCCTTGAAAAAAATGAGATTAACGATTCTGCCACTATCAGAACCATGCGACAGGCAGCAGAAGCGCTGGATTGTATCTTTGTTTACGGAATAATCCCCAGAGATAGTCTCAAAAACAGTATTCAGAAACGGGCAGAATCTTTAGCTAGGAAACGTCTGGCCAGAGTTTCACACTCCATGCTTCTGGAACACCAGCAACTTTCTGATGATGAACAAAGGCAGGTATTTGAGAGGGAAGTGGAAGAGTTGATTCGTAACATGGCAAAAGAGTTGTGGGAGGATCATAGTGAACTTTGATTACCCGCCAGGTGCCACTCCCCTTGATCCTGACGAGATAGAAGGCTTACTTCTCTCACATATTACTAATCGAGGTGAACTTGATCGCTGGGAACAAGACAATATCATAGAAGCTGAAGTATGGGCTTTCCGTCGTAAACCTGATGATATTCTCAGTGCCAAGTATGTTTGCCTGTTACACAAACGAATGTTTAAAAATGTGTGGCGATGGGCTGGAGAATTTCGCAGAACTGGAAAGAATATCGGTGTAGAGCCATGGCTAATCGGATCTTCCCTGAAAAATATACTGGAAGATGTACAGTTTTGGATTGATGAAAATGTATATCCTGCTGATGAAATTGCCGCCAGATTTCATCACCGTTTGGTTTCTACGCATTTGTTTGCCAATGGAAATGGTCGTCATGCCCGGCTGATAACAGATCTTCTTCTTGTGCATATTTTAAAGCGCCTTCGCTTTACTTGGGGAAGCGAAAGTCTTGTTCAGGCTGGAGAGTGTAGACGGAAATATATCGATGCTCTTCAGAATGCAGATCGGCGTGACTATGATGAATTATTCCAATTTGTGAGATCGTGATCTGTGGCCTCAAGATCCCTGCCAACTGTAATTAGCAGAACCCGGTTCAATTCCTGAACAGGGACTTTAATAGAGCTGGAAAGATGGAAGTCTTTCCCTGTGGTTTATCATTTGTTTTGTGTTTTAAGCAGATGTTATTGAAATGATGTTTTTAGGAAAGCATCTAGCAATAGAGGTTGCTGGTATTGCATGATAAAGTAATCATTGAATATCGTTTGGAAGGTAGTCTGCCGTGGGATTTGTCCTATGATATCAAATGGCTCTGTTGATGAACTTTTCCGGTATTCTGTGCAGAACTTGGTTTGAAGTGGCTGTGGAGAGTTAAATAGATATTCCTGCTGAATGGAAAGTGGATATCTGACTGTAATGTTGTTGTATATTGCTTGCTTTGCTGAGCAAAGATGCTGAAAAGCAACTGGAAAGCTAGATTTGTATGCTATCAAGTAATCCTGTACTTTTTTATATGCTATTATATAATGATTTTAAGGTGATACTGGAGTGATCCTGTGTTGATCCTGTTTCCATTTTATGGAAAGTTAACCCCAAGAATGTACTGGAAGAAAATTGTTATGATTACACGGTGTTGCGAAAATGTTAAATTTGGAAAGCTTCAAGATCTGTTGGTATACCAATTCCCTGCATCGCCACCAAAAAACATATTGAACAATGTCGATATACTGTCGGTTGTTCAAGTCGATATAGACTGCTTATTGATATTTTTTTCAGTAAGCGGTTTTTTTATTTTCCCGATTTTGTAGTATTTTTCAATATTACCATATATAATTCCATTGGAATAGAGTTGTCGGATCGAAAATCATGGTGGTGTGAATGAATCTATTGATGTTGATCGATGGTTGGCTTGTTGTGGTATCCATTTTTACGCAGGAAGTAGTAATTGTGTAGTGGAGGGATGTTGTTAACATAATTATTCACTTATGATTCAATGCAAATAGCATCATTCAGTAGTTTGTAAATATTCGGGTTGGGTTCAAAACAGCCCAGACCACTGAATTGTAAATGT
>JAOZTO010000474.1 GCA_029942265.1 Desulfocapsa sp. | reverse complement strand
ATGACCTAAAGCTGAGCGCCTACATGGGGAAGTTATTTCGTCCCCGTTCCTTAGTGGTTTGTGTTAGCCTCAACTCTTCGTTGTGAGAAAAATTTTATCCTCGGATAGTTTCCTAATGTCAATAACAGCTTTTTTGATGATACGCCTGTTATTTTTTGATGCAAGTGTTTTTTTTTGCACAAGGTGTAGTAGACAGAGGAACAAAAGCAGGATGTTAAATATATCATAGGGATGATGCGATTTTTATCTTGCAGTTTTACGGCGGTTATTATAATTATTTTGATATGTTTTTTGTAACTATTTAGCTGCACCCCTATCTTCGCCCATTTGAATGTTCTCACATAGCAAACTATGCTTCGAATGTCCAAATGAACGAATATGAGGCACATTTGAATAGTTACTATTTTTTTATAGTGTTTAAGGGATAGTTAAAGGTGATAGGCTCGTAAAAAAAAGTCAAATTGGAGAGTTTTTACGACGCCATCAAAGGTGCTTAACAATAAAAGGAGAATCAAATGGAACTTCAGGAACAGGTACCAGACTACAAGCTCGACTACTTAGGTCTTAAAAATCTGGGTCATGTCTACTGGAATTTGTCAACGTCAGCATTATATGAATTTGCCATTCGACGATTTGAAGGGCAAATGGCTCATCTTGGTCCTCTGCATGTGAATATGGGACAACATACTGGGAGAGCAGCAAAAGATAAGTATGTTGTGGAGGAATCGGTAACAAAGGATAAAGTCTGGTGGAATGATGTTAATGTAAAGTATTCCGAAGAACAATTTGATGCTCTGCTCGATAGGATGACAGCGTATTTACGTGGTAAAACTCTTTTTGT
Organism: Desulfocapsa sp.; assembly: GCA_029942265.1. Classification (GTDB taxonomy): domain Bacteria; phylum Desulfobacterota; class Desulfobulbia; order Desulfobulbales; family Desulfocapsaceae; genus Desulfocapsa. Next base: position 1,257 of record JAOZTO010000474.1, on the reverse strand, counting down.
TCAGGATTGTTACGCAGGTGCTGATCCTCAGTATCGTCAGTCTGTTAGAGTTGTAACGGAATATGCATGGCACAACCTGTTTGCTCGCAATATGTTTATTCAGGCCAAGAGAGAAAAGGATGAACTGAAGAACTTTATTCCTGATTTCACTGTGCTACAGTGTCCAAATTATCATGCTGATACTGATGATGATAAAACCAGAAGTGGCACATTTGTGGCCATTAACCTGAAAAGAAAATTGATCATTATCGGAGGCACAACATATGGCGGAGAAATTAAAAAATCAATTTTCTCAGCACTGAATTACCTGCTGCCCGGGCATGATGTATTACCCATGCATTGTTCGGCAAATGTAAACAAAAACGATCCATCCGATGTGGCAATCTTTTTTGGTCTTTCAGGCACTGGAAAAACGACACTCTCAGCTGATCCAAAACGATCTCTCATAGGAGATGATGAGCACGGCTGGGCCGATAACGGAGTCTTTAATTTTGAAGGTGGTTGTTACGCAAAAGTTATAAAACTCTCCAAGGAAGCTGAACCGGAGATTTATGAATGTACCAGAAAATTTGGTACTATTCTTGAAAACGTGGCAATGGATCCCGTGAGTCGCAGGATTGATCTTGATGATGCGAGTTTTACCGAAAATACTCGTGCATCATATCCATTAAGCCATCTTCCCAATTATGTGAAATCGGGAATGGCAGGTCATCCCAATACTGTTATTATGCTTACAGCAGATGCCTTTGGTGTGTTACCTCCAATCGCTAGACTAACACCGGATCAGGCCATGTATCACTTTATCAGTGGCTACACTGCAAAAGTTGCTGGAACTGAGAAAGGAGTTGTAGAACCTTCAGCAACATTCAGTGCTTGCTTCGGCGCTCCTTTTATGATGCGTCATCCTTATGTGTATGCTCAGTTGCTTGAGAAAAAACTAAAACAACACAATGCGTCATGCTGGCTGGTGAATACAGGGTGGAGTGGCGGCCCCTATGGAATTGGCTCCAGGATGGAGATTAAATACACCCGTGCTTTGCTGAATGCTGCCATTGATGGTTCTCTTGATACTGTACCAATGGTGGTAGATCCTGTGTTCGGATTTGAGGTACCTGCTGAAGTTCCAGGTGTTCCTGCGGAGATTCTTTCACCTCGTAAAACATGGGCAAAAGGTGATGATTATGATGCTCAGGCAAAGAAACTTGTAAGCCTGTTTCATAATAACTTTAAGTCATTTGAAGATCTAGCCCCTGCAAA
>JAOZTO010000473.1 GCA_029942265.1 Desulfocapsa sp. | reverse complement strand
ACAATAAGTCGAACTTGTACCTGGGTTGTTCCACAGATGAGTGGTTCTTCATAATCAGAAATAAACGATTGTGTTGTCGTCTTTTTAATTTTTGAGAACCAGTCAATAATTAAGGGAAGGGGAGGGCCTGCCAGGTGCTCTATCAATTTACTGCCAAGAAAATCACCAATATCAGATGTAACAAGTGTAAGTGCTGTCTTGTTTGCAAGGACGACATAGCCGTTAGAATCCAGTTCAACGACAGCCTCATCAAGATTGTCAAAAATTATATTATAGTGGCGTCTTGCCAGGAGCAGCTCTTGGGCAGACGTTCTTAGAGTGAGACCTTCCAATCCGAGTATTGTTTTTTGTCTGCGAATGTTCTTTCTAAAGTTGTTTAAGATTGTAGCTACATAATGTTTGATTGTTGCTTCGGGGCCCTTGGCGATAAACAAGTCGCAATCCAGTTCTTTGGTGAGTCGATCATCTTCTGTAAGGACTGCGGAGAAAACTACAAGAAACACATTCTTGGTCTTACGGGATTCCCTGATTATTCGACAGAGCAAATCCCCACTTATTTTTGGCATGATAATATCAGAGACGATGATATCCGGAGTTAGGGACTCAAGAACGTTCAGCGCTTCGAGCCCGTCTTCTGCAACACTACACGTAAAGGATTGCTCCTCAAAGGCATGAACCAGAAGTTTAATGATAACGGGATTGTTGTCGACGATTAAAACATTTTTCATAGTTAGTCTAGGTTTGTAGTATTTGCTTTACAGTAAGAGCAAGTTGATTAACAGAATATGGTTTTTTTATAAATTCCCCAGCGCCTAGTTTGAGTGTTGCTTTAACATCATCACTTTCGGAAAAGCCACTGACGATAATCGCTTTTTGCGTCGGGTTATGTTCAAGTATTTTTTTATACGTTTGATAACCATTTATACCTGGTTCCATCAGCATGTCAATCATGAGTAAATCAACGGGTTCTTTCTTCACAAAAGTAATAGCCGATTCGCCAGAACTTACTGAACTAACAACATAGCCCAGTGATTCCAGTATCTGACTGGCAATATCACGAAGTTGAGCTTCATCGTCTACAATAAGAACATGTTCACCATTACCGGTAAGTTCCTCCATTGATTCTGTGTCGATGGGCACTTTGTTGTTATCTGTAGTGACTGGAAAATATAGGTGAAAAGATGTTCCTTTTGGACTACTTTCGACCAAAACAGCTCCGTCATGATCTTCCATGGTATTCCAGACTATTGCCAAGCCAAGTCCTGTACCACTTATTCCCATTACTTTTTTTGTGTAGAATGGCTCAAAGATATGTTGCATGTCTGCTGGGGAAATTCCGGAACCTGTGTCGTGTACAGTGAGAACAGCATAGTCACCAGGCTGTAATTTATGCTCAGCTCCAGTCACTGTGTCAATTGATATATTGCGTGTGGATACAATGATGGTTCCTGTGTCGTCGATTGCTTCCGATGCATTAATCATAAGGTTCATGAGACATTTTTTCACATGAACCGGTGAGCAGGAAATAAAAGGTTCGGTAGCTTCAAATTGAGGGAGATAGTTGATGTACGGGTGCAGCGATTTCATTTTGTGACATTCTGGTGATTCTGAGTATTCTTCAATCAACTGATTTATATTGTGTACTTCACGTATACTGGCAGCCCCTCGTGCAACAGTCAGTAAATCTGCAACTACAGTGGCTGCCCGTTGTCCCGAGTCGAGGATTGCCTGAATGGGTTTTCTTAAATTGCTGTCAGGGGGTAGGGTTTGTAATAATAACTCGGGGTACGCTATAATTCCTGAGAGTATATTGTTCAGATCATGGGCAACTCCGCCTGCCATCAGGCCGATGGCTTCCATTTTTTTTGATCGTTGCAGCCGTTCTCGGGATAGCTCAAGCTGTTTTTGCTCGCTAATGTCTATTAAATATCCTCGGAGACAGACTGGCGTGTCATCTTCTCTTATTATAGTCACTAAATCTTTTATCCAGATTATTTGCTTGTCAGCGGTAATCAGTCTGTATTCAAACTCGTAATCATTCCCCTGTGATGCATCGACTGAAGAATAATCAATCGCATAGCCTCTGTCGTCTGGATGAAC
>JAOZTO010000472.1 GCA_029942265.1 Desulfocapsa sp. | reverse complement strand
ATATATTTGAGCATATCAATGGAGTGCCGCACCGACAATGGTATGACAACATGTCCACAGCGGTGAAGGCAGTACTGGGAGGAGGTAGGAGAGACCTCACTGATTCGTTTATAAAATTGAAGGAACATTATTGTTTTAATGCTGTGTTCTGCAATAGAAACGCCGGCCACGAAAAAGGTAATGTGGAGAATAAGGTTGGTTATCTCCGTCGTAACTTACTTGTGCCCAAACCTGAATTCAGGGATTTAGCAGAATACAATAAGGACTTACTTGTGCGATGCGAGCAGGATCTGGAACGCATCCATTACCGTAAAGAACACTTGATTTCAGAATTATTCAAAGAAGATCTTCTGCACTGCAACCCATTACCAGCCGTAGCTTTTAAAAGCCAGACATACGAATTTGTTTCAGTTGATGCATATGGAAAGTTCACCCTTGAACAGGGCAAACACAGTTATTCAAGTATGCCGATGTTTGCAGGAGAACGTCTAACCATTAGCAAAACCGCAAGTGAGGTGTCCATCCTCGATAAAAATATGAATGTGGTAGTCACCCATAAACGGCTGTACGGCAAAGAACAACAGGAATCAATGGATTGGATTCCATACCTGAAGCAATTGTCACGTAAACCTGCGGCCTTAAAATATACTGGAATATACCAGTTATTACCGGAGCGAGTAACAAATTGGCTGGATGCAAAAGACAACTCAGAAAAAGGAAAAGCGTTGAGACTGCTTCACGATTTAACCAGTGATTCTACTTTTCCGGTAGCTGTTAATGCACTGCAAACTGCACTTGAGTACAATAGTTCTGATCCTGAGAGCATCATTGCCGTACACACTAAACTGATCAATAAAATTCCTGAATTATCATCGATAACATTACCTGCATCAGTGCCTGATGTAGCAACTATCACTACAGATATCAAACAATACGACAATGTATTTCTTACAGGAGGTGGTCATGTCAATAATTGAAGAGATCGCCTCATGTTGTAAAGAGTTGCGTTTAGGTGGCAACATTACAGAGAATGTAAAAAAAATAGAGGCGTCTGATAAAGAACAATTTCTTCTTCAGTTGCTTCAACTTGAAATTCAACATAGAAGGAACAATCGCAGGTTAAGGAATATCAAAAATGCTGGATTTTATACCTTAAAAGGGTTTAGCCAATACGTCTTTGACGATATCAAATTACCAGATGCTCTCACTCCAGATGATATTATTGCCGGTGAATTTATCAGCAATAAACAGAATTTGATCATGTATGGAAATCCAGGAACAGGAAAGACCCATTTAGCTACAGCCATAGGTCATTGTGCCTGTAGGAATGACCTGAAAGTCGGTTTCTTTAGAACTGCTGGCCTGGTCAATAAATTACTGGAAGCAAAAAGAAAACATGAGCTGGATAAATTCCTAAAAAAACTGGATAGTTTAGACCTGATAATCGCAGATGAGTGGGGATATGTGCCACTCGACAGAGAAGGATCACAACTACTCTTTCACGTAATTTCTGAATGTTATGAAAGAAAAAGTCTGATCATAACAACAAATCTGGAATTTAGCCGGTGGGTAAATATATTTTACGATAAGGACATGACTACAGCGATGGTTGATAGGCTAGTGCATCACAGCCACTTACTGATCTTTGATGGTGACAGTTGGCGTGTGAAAAATTCACTGATAAATCATCAAAAACGTAGCTAGTAAAAAAAATACTACAAAACCAGATGATTACAAAATCACATTACTCAAAGCAGCATGATTATTACTGTAACATCTCTTTTCTAGTAAATATTCGGGTTGTATTTACGATACCAATTCAGCAGGTTATGCAGGCCGAATACAATTAACAATTGGAATGCATATCCAATAAAGATGTGTAGTTTAAAACAGTTGGGGATGATGCGGCAAAAACGAGCACTTCGTCAAGAAGCCGAATAGATATCTAACTTCTTGAATTCACGTGTATCATCAACCCGAATATTTACCTTTTCTAAGCCAGAGCACCCCTTATGCCTTTAAAAAACCTACTGGTTCTGAGGCGAAGCTGAAGAAGTATTTATTTACTACTTCTAGGAAAGATCAAATAGCGTGAAAAGGTAACTAG
>JAOZTO010000471.1 GCA_029942265.1 Desulfocapsa sp. | reverse complement strand
CGAACCATGTCTTTAATTTTTTCAGCATTCATGGACGAATCATTGGCCAATGTTCTGATATCACTGGCGACAACAGAGAATCCACGACCAAATTCACCAGCCCTGGCAGCCTCAATGGAGCCATTTACAGCCAGCATATTTGTCTGTAAGGTTACATTAACTATCTGATCGACAATCTTGTTAATATTATTGGTCTTATCATCCAGCACTTTAATGTTTCCTGATGATTTTACGGAGGCTTCTGCAGCTTTTGATATGTTGTTAATCATCGTGTCGACATTGTTCTTATTTGTCACCAGCGTGTCTTTTACGCGAACTATCTCTGTTAATGCCTCTTCTGCTGATGTTTTCATGCTTTCTGCAGCCTTGTTTATTCTTGTACCAATGGTCTGGCCTTCTGCTGCCCTATCTTTTTGCAGAGAAGCGGCTTTACTAATTTGATCAATGGCAGACATAATCTGCTGGGAGGCAGAAGTTGCCTCTTCGATATTTGCAGATAATTCTTCAGCTGCTGCTGCTGCTTCTTCAGCAGATTTCTGAGTATCGGTGGAATTCTTGAGGCTATCTGTCAGTTCACCCAACTCTTCGGCAGCCGCCTGCATTTCAGCAAAGGCCTTATTCTGTTCAGTTACAGCCTTTGAAGCTTGTTCAGCTGCCCCTGCAGCCTCCTCTGAGCCACTGGCAATTTCTTCAGATCCTTGTAAGAACTCATCGGATCCCGATTTGGCGATGTCCGATTGTGTATTAATGTTCTTGGCATTTTCTGCCATACTTGTAAATCCTTTACCTATGGAAATCATATCTTCGATGATGACGTTTCCTTGCTCGGCACCTTCAAGAGCAAGCTTTACTGCTTCTTCAACGTCTTCTACAACCTCTTTAACCTGAGTTTGGATTTCATCAACCACTCCACTAATGCCCTTGGCACTTTGTTCAGATATTTCGGCAAGATTACGAACTTCGTCGGCAACCACGGCAAACCCCCGGCCATGTTCACCAGCCCGTGCAGCCTCAATGGCAGCATTCAAGGCCAGAAGGTTGGTTTGGTCAGCAATACGAACCACAGCACCGACTATCTCACCGATTTCATCTGACTTTTTTGCAAGATCATTGATCATTGTGGCCGATTTTTTGTTGGCTTCAGCTGCGTTGGACACTCCGGAAACCAAAGCATTAATGTCAAGACTTGTGGCTTTCGACACCTCCTGCAGTGTATCTCCTTTCTCGACAGCATTCTGAGCCTGGTTACTGATACTTTCTGAGGAATTTTGTATCTGACTTACTGCCGTTCTTGTTTCTTCAGCCGCTGCGGCTGACTGCTCTGCGGCACTGGCAATAGACTCCATGTTGCTGCCAAGTTCTTCAGAGGCAGCTCCGGCCTGATCAAGAGATGCAGACATCTCCTCAACGGCCGATGCCATACGTTCTGCAAGCTGCTGTTGCCTGGCCAGAGTACGTGCCTGTACCTTTTGCTGTGCCAGTCGTTTTGCATTGTCGCGTTTTGCACCGATATTTTCTCCGCCTGTTGCTTTTCTCGCTACTCCAGAATTTGGTCGGGCCAGGGTCTTCGCCATGATACAACTCCTCCATTATTAGTTATTAAGAGAACGAATAATTTACTGTTCTTTTTCTTCCTGCATCTGTTCTGTGCCAAGTTCATAATCAATACTGATTTCCGCATTCTCCTGGGTATCCAGGTCAATGGCCGAAACTGTCAATATTTCATTTAAATCAATGGCAAATGTAACATCTATATTGGGGGTACCTTTTTTCTGTGCTCCTTTTACTGCAAGGTTAAAATGACCAAGATCTACCAGCTCATGGCTTTTTCCCCTCCGTCTGTTCTGCATAACCTGAATGGCTACTTCCTGTTGATTATCGTGAACGGTGCTGAATAATTTCGTTATTTCCACTGGAAAAATGGATCCGCCAGGCACCAGGACTTCAAAATTCCCCTCATGATCAAGAATACCTAAGTCGTGGGAGGTAATATCGTGAAATTCAATATCTGCAAGTTCCCCGCTAAGGATACCCGCCATAATAGCAGCACCCCTGGCAACGGCTTCGTCCTGGTTAATGGCCTTTTTGATAATCTCATCTTTGCCGTTTCGGCTGCCGTCCGGATCTATAAT
>JAOZTO010000470.1 GCA_029942265.1 Desulfocapsa sp. | reverse complement strand
TGTGAATACAGCGCTTGTACTGGATTCATGGAACCAGCCTTAACCGCAGGATAAACACCAGCACAAAACCCCACAAGAACTGAAGTACCTAATGGTAGAAATACTGTGAAAAAATTTACAGCTATGCTCCAGTCAGCAAACTTTGCAATAATTAAAGAGCAACCAAAACCTGCAACAATACCAAGTATTCCACCACAGCTCGTAAGAAGTAACGATTCCATTAGGAACTGTGCCATAATGTCTTCCCGTGTTGCACCTACAGCTCGTCGAATTCCTATCTCCCGTGTACGTTCAGAAATTGTAGCAAGTAGCACGTTCATAATCCCTATTCCACCAACCACTAATGAGATACCTCCAATTGCAGCAAGAACCAGGTTAAAGATTCGTTGAGTATTTCGAGCCTGTTCCATAAGTTGTCTAGGTACAATAATCTGGTAATCACGAAGAGTCTTATGCGAAATACTGAGACTACGTTGAATAAGAGGTAGTAATTGTTCAGCTGCTTCCTGAGAGTTCATTTGCACTATTACTTCATCCAGCGCCTGCTCATTATTCGTATTCGCCCCGTGAGAAAAATATTCATGCGTTCCAAATGGGATAAAAACCATCTGTTCGATCTCACGAACACGTACCGCACCGCTCTCTGATTTTCCTTGAAACGGTGCAACCGGACTTACAACACCTGCAACCAGGAACATCTGATCACCGATCCTGATCTGTGAACCGGGTTGCCCCTGTCGCCCAAGCGTTTTAGCAATATTTGCACCTAGCAAACACACTGATTTTTTCTGCACTTCGTCCTGATCAAGCATTATACGTCCACTCGAAACTCTGATTCCCAGAACATCAAAATATGACGCCGAACAGGCAACAACTTGCGGCGTCAACTGTCTGACAGCTCCAGGAAGTTCAACCTGTAGTTCTTTTAAATAAGCGATATCAGTAATGGCAGGAGAGGCGCTACGCAACATTGCAATATCCTGCAATCCCAAACCGGATGCGGAACCTGAATGCTTAAAAAAAACGTGAGAATCAGCCAATTGCACACGGCGAATGATGATATTTTCCAGCCCAAGTTGTCTAATCCCAGCCAATACTTCCCGTTTTGCCCCTTCTCCAATGGAAAGTGTGGCAAAGACAGCTGAAACCCCACAAATAATACCTAATACGCTTAAAAAAGATCTCAAACGATGTCGTATCAATGAACCTGACGCAATCCTATATAGCCCTCGCAGATATGAGATCCGTAGACGATTACTCATTCGTTTTCACTCAGTCGACCATCTTTCATATACAGTATACGATTGGCTGTTTTAGCCACATCATGGTCATGGGTCACAAGAATAATTGTTGCACCATTACTATGAAGACGTTTAAAAAGAGATAATATTTCAGTAGTTGTTACAGAATCAAGATTACCAGTAGGTTCATCGGCGAGAATAATTTTCGGAGTATTCACAACGGCTCTTGCTATGGCTACTCGTTGCCTTTCGCCACCAGATAGAGCACCCGGATGGTGTTTTAGTCGATGACTGAGTCCAACCGCTTTAAGAGCATCTATAACTAATTTATCACTTTGAGAAGAATCGTTCTCTGCGTACAGAAATGGCAGCGCAACATTTTCATAAACACTTACATGGGGTAACAGATTAAAATCCTGAAAAACAAACCCTATATAATTCAGGCGTAGTGCTGCAAGTTGTTTGTCTGACATACTATTGACGTCTTTGCCACCAAGCGTGTATGAGCCATCAGACAGCCTATCAAGGCAACCCATAATGTGAAGAAGAGTTGATTTCCCAGAACCTGACGCCCCCATAATAGCGATAAATTCATTATGGTAAACAGATAAATGAATATCACGCAACACATGCACAACATCGCCCTGGAGAGAATATTGTTTGGTGACACCAGCTAGTTGTGCAATAATCCTGCTAGACATATATTCGTAAGCGTCCAATTAACCACACCTTGCTTTATCAAACTCCTGTCTCTGTAAGTGTTTCAGGGACGCCGCCATGTGCGATCTCGAAGTGCACGATAATACATGTTGGTATATCGGGTACTTCGAGATCGTGCAGGGTGGTGTTCATGGAGCACTTACATATATTCTTACTGAGTCGATGGTAAAACCATACTCACTCGATCCCCTTCCTGTAATCCGGCAAGGATTT
>JAOZTO010000469.1 GCA_029942265.1 Desulfocapsa sp. | reverse complement strand
TGCAAAGATTTTGATTCTGGATGAAACAACGGCAGCACTGGGTATCAAATTCAGAGAAAAATTATTTAAACTGTTAAAAAAAATTGTTAGCGAAGAAGGCCGTACCGTTATTTTTATAGGTCATCGGCTTGATGAAATAATGGATATTTGTGATCGGGTTTCCGTTCTTCGAGATGGACGGTTAATTAAAACTATCAACACAAGTGACCTTGATATTGAAGATTTAGCAGAATTAATTATTGGAGAAAAAGGTGGGAATGGCAGTGAAAAACAGGCTGACCAAGCAGATTTTCATAACGCTACAGAAGCCATTCAACAATCCTGGTTTAAAGTTTCTAACCTGAATTACCAAAACGCTTTTTCCGATATCAGTTTTGATGTTGGTATTGGAGAAATAGTTGGCATCGCTGGTATGGTTGGTTCAGGTTATAGCGAAATATTGCGTTACATTGGAGGATTGCTGCCGGGGCAGGGATCTGGTGAAATATTGCTTGGCAATCAACCGGTTAAACCCAATGATCCGGCATTTATGAAAAAACATGGGTTGGGTTATTTAACCAATAAAAGAGAAGATGAAGCATTATTTCATGGAATTTCCATTACTGATAATTTGATAGGCAGTAATTTCAAAAAATATATTTCCAGTCTTGGGCTGATTCAGTTTGGCAGAGTCATAAAGACAGCTAGCTCAATTCAACAGATATTAGACATCAAGATGCCACTTGGTAATAATTCCTTGATTGATAATTTAAGTGGGGGCAATAAGCAAAAAGTGCTGGTAGGCAGATTACTTGACTATGACCTTAAAGTACTTCTGATGGATGAGGTAGCCGAAGGTGTAGATATTGGCGCGCGACGTAAATTATTAAATTTTATTCGAAAAACGGTCACTAAGGAAGCTGCAGTGGTGATGGCTTCTAATGTTGTTATGGATTTGATGGATGTATGTGATCGTATTGTGGTGATTTACCAGGGAAACATAGTCAAAACATTTAATCGTTGTGATTTTAATGAAAATGAAATCTACAGCGCTTTGCAAGGTATTGGCATTAGTGGGTACCAGGGAAATTGTAGCGTAGACGCAACAGGGGAGAATTAATGGGCTTTTTCAACAGTCAACGTTTGGCATTTATTGTAAATAATTTTATTTGGGTTTTGGTTGTCTTTTTCCTGCTACTGGCCTCGATAATGATAGATGGTTTTTTCACTATTGAAAATTTTATCAACATGCCTTTTCATAGTGCCGCATTGTCAATGATGATACTTGGCATGGCGTTTTGTTTATTGTCCAAGCAAATGGACATGTCAATAGAATCAACTTTTGTAATTGCACCAGCCATTGGTGTATTACTCGTTACTCGTTGGGTTCCTGGCATCCCAGATAACCTTGCAGTCCTTGTTGCGATCCTTGTAGGTGCTTTAATTGGATTTATAAATGGTCTGCTGGTTGTCAAGTTACGGGTTAATTCATTTTTGGCAACACTCGCCATGCTGATTGTCCTGCGTGGAGCTGTGGAATATATATTGCCAGTTGGTATATTTGATGTCCCAAGTCTTTTCGGTGTTCTTGGAGCCAATACATTTATGATAGGGAGTTACGAGATTCCCTATACCATATTTATATACGTAGCTGTCTTTTTCTTTGCTAATTTTATACTGCGCAATACTGTTTTCGGAAAAGATGTCGTCGCTGTTGGAAGTAATGCTACGGCCGCATTTATTGCAGGTATCAGGGTTGAGAGGATTCACATACTGGTTTTTGTTGTTTCAGGAATTTGTGCTGCTTTTGCTGGAGTTCTTGCTGTTGGCAAAATGGGTAGTGTTATGAATCAACTCGGAAGTGGAGACATTCTTTTTGTATTTGCAGGGACTGTTCTGGGTGGAGTTAGCCTTGATGGCGGGAAAGGCAGTGTTTTAAATGCTATGGGAGGAGGGTTATTACTGACTGTTATCACTACTATTTTAAATTATTCAGAAGTCTCCCCTTATCTCATCAAAACAATTCAAGGATTAACTCTACTTGTAGCTTTGATCTTAAACAACGGCATAGAAACTCTACTAAAACATAGATTAGGTAAGTAGCTTGCAATTTTCTTTACAAGGTACCCTGAAAATATAAGAGAGGAGACGACGTGATTGATAATAAAAAATATATTGTGGCAGCTGATTGTGGTACAACTGGTTCAAAAGC
>JAOZTO010000468.1 GCA_029942265.1 Desulfocapsa sp. | reverse complement strand
ATGGCCTGAAGATGAGATGTATAGATGGGGAAGTTATTTCGTCCCCGTTCCTTAGCATCAAACCTACCTTTTCTCAGGTTTCTTACGTAATCTTCTACATTTCCTGTCTTGGCATTATTCTTCCATATCCCGAAAAGCTCACTTGGGGCGACAGGAGAATTTTTCTCTTCTATTGGGACAAGTTTGGCGCATGGTTTTCCTCGGTAAGTTATTACAACTTCCTCACCTCTTTTTACTGTATTTAATAATTCTGCTGAATGGAACCTGAGATCTTTAGCTGTAGCTTGCATTGCGCTCACTTCTCTTTGTGAAGTTTATACTATATAATGTAAACTTCGCCATAACTAATGTCAACTGCATTTTCAATATTGTAGGGTAGAGGTGTCATACCCAACTTTTAGCACCAAACGTTTTAGAAATTTCGGCGACCTAAATAACGAATCCTTTATTGATTATTTCCCGAACCAAAGGGTCATCTTTTGCAAAGCCAGCTGGGCTAAAGGGGAGTGGTTCGATTCGATCATCAACGGAAATCGCTGTTTTTGTTAGGATTACCCGTTCTTCAAATCGGTCATCACTGATCTGGGGGGAAATTACGGTAACGTCAATATCGCTCCACTTGTCTACCCTGCCTGTCAGGTGAGAACCAAACAGATACGCCTTTGTTACATGGATACCAGCAGTGTCTAGACGGTCAAGAAACGTTTTGATGTTTTTGAGTACTATCTTGTCGATTTCAGGTCTAAAAGGGGGCAAGTCTCATCTTGGTCTCTCTATTCCGATAGAGTTGAAGTTCAAAGTCCTGACTCTTGAAGATTTCAAAGCCGGATTGAGTAAAATCAGAAACCGGGTTATTGCCAAAACCTTCAGAGAACTTGGTCCTTCCTTAAGGGTAACAATATTTCCTCACCCGGAAGCAAGGGAACTCTCCCCCCCCAGTTAAACAATTGCTTGTTGCTTGTCAGGAGGGTAGTTCAGGAAGAGGAAAATTACAGGAATTACTTGGGATTAAGAATAAAAAATATTTCTTTGATACGTACCTGCGCCTAGCCATAAGAGCAGGGATGGTTGAAATGACCATCCCTGATAAACCAAACAGTAAATTACAACAATACCGACTAACTGAGATTGGTAGAAAGTGGGTCAAAAGAAATGACAAAAAGCTGTGAGGATACGGGATGAACGGGATTTACCGGATAATGTCAAAAAATCCTCCGGAACATGTTTTGCTGGTAAAAAATACCTGAAACTTGCATATTGTGAAAGTTTCAGGTATTTTTAGTTTATGCAGACCGTAACAAAAATAATTGTTGAACAAGGACTTGCTGACCGGATTATCAGAGCAGAGCAGTTGGCTCGTCTGTTGGGGGGAAGCGAAGGACGACGATACGCATTGGTTAATCGGGCACTCAAGAGTGGAGAGTTGTTACGGTTACAGAGGGGAATGTATGTTTTGGATGTTTCTTATCGTCGTTCCGGTTTGCATCCCTTTGCCTTGGCTCAAGCATTTGTCCCAGGCAGTTATGTCTCATTTGAAACAGCACTTTCCTACCATGGCTGGATTCCTGAAAAAGTTGTTAGTACTTCCAGTGCCGTACCGGGACGAAAAGCAAAACAGATTGACCATGAAATATTTGGTATGTACCGATTTTATCCACTTGCTACTAATCCGGGGTGCTTTCTGAAACTGGTAAACAGAGCATCGGATCGATGCTGGACAAACTGTTACGTTCTGGTTGCCGGTAATTTTTGTCTCTTTGATACTGTAAAAGACCTCCTCACCCAGAGGGTGATGCTTACCATATAGGTAAGATCAACCCCAAAAAGGGAACCAGGTCTTGCATTGACTCAATACCCCGCCATATTTGACAATGTATACACAATGTCTTAGGTTGCATGTATGTTTAAGTGGAATCACGAAAAGAATCGTATGTTGCTTGCTGAGCGAGGGATTTCTTTTGAGGAAGTTGTCCAAGCGATATCTGATGGGTATGCCATTAGTGATGTCCCGCATTGGAATCAGGGGAAATACCCGAACCAGCGGATTTTAACAGTCATAATTCATGAATATGCCCATTTAGTACCGTATGTAATGGATGGAAAAAATTATTTCCTGAAGACTATAATACCCAGTCGTAAAGAAACTAAGGAACGGGGACGAAATAACTTCCCCATGTAGGCGCTCAGCTTTAGGTCA
>JAOZTO010000467.1 GCA_029942265.1 Desulfocapsa sp. | reverse complement strand
GTAGTATGGAAAGCTTTTTTAAGTATAGCTGACGAAAAAATTTCAAAGAAACATGTTCAGGTTATTTAATTCCCGTTCCTAACGTTGTTGATTAGTATTGTAGATATGGTCATTGAGTATTCCTTACAATAAAATGGGCTTTTTATTGTGGAGCGGAGTATACTATTTTATTTTTTAATATTTGTCGTGATGTTTGATATATCTAGTTTTTACAGCCTATTAAAAGGTGAGGAGAATATATATGGGGTTTCGTTGCGGTATTGTCGGTCTTCCAAATGTTGGGAAATCAACAATTTTTAATGCTTTGACTGCGGCAGGGATTGATGCTGAGAATTATCCATTTTGCACAATTGAACCTAATGTCGGCATTGTTCCGGTTCCAGATAAGCGATTGGACGTGTTGGCTGAAATGGCGAAAACAAAGCGCAAAATAGCCACTCAGATGGAGTTTGTGGATATTGCAGGTCTTGTAAAGGGAGCAAGTCAAGGGGAAGGTCTAGGGAATCAGTTTCTTGGTCACATCAAGCTAGTTGATGCCATTGTTCATGTGGTTCGCTGTTTTGAGGATGAAAATATTGTTCATGTGGATGGCTCTATTGATCCTGAGAGAGATCGGGAAGTGATTGGCGTAGAGTTGATTTTGTCTGATCTGGATATCGTGGAAAGACGGCTCAAGAAGGCACAATCTCTTGCCAAGTCAGGTGATAAGGTCTTGAAGGCTCAGGCACTTTTCCTAGAACGTCTTCGTGATGTTCTTGATGGTGGTGCTTCGGCAAGAAGTCTTGCACTGGAGAACGATATGGAAATTGAAATGATGAAGGAGATGTGTCTTCTCACTGATAAACCTGTTCTATATGTTGCCAATGTTCTTGAAGAGGATGTGATTCATGGCAATGATCATGTCCGTGTCCTTGAAAAACTTGCAAAAGAAGATGGTGATAGCATGGTTATTATCGCCGGATCCATCGAACAGGAATTGAGTCAACTTGATCCAGAAGAACAGCAGGAATTTTTGACCGATATGGGAATGGAAGAGCCTGGGTTAAACAGGTTGATTGCAGCAGGTTACGAACTTTTAGGGCTGATAACATACTTTACCGTTGGCGAGAAAGAAACTCGTGCCTGGACAATCTCTCTAGGAACGAAAGCACCAGGTGCGGCAGGAAAAATCCATTCCGATTTTGAACGAGGTTTTATTCGCGCAGAAACCATCAGTTATGATGATTTTGTCGCCTGTGATGGTGAGAATGGTGCCAAGGAGAAAGGATTGATGCGTTCGGAAGGAAAGGAGTATGTTGTGGCAGATGGCGATTGTCTGAATTTCCGTTTTAATGTCTGATGGAAAGTGATTGAGATGCACGTTCAAGATCAAACGGTCAACGGCACATTTAAGGTAGGCGATAAAGTTTTTTATGGTCAGCATCAGGCGATAAATTTGTTTAATAGAAGCCTGTCTGGAGGTCGTCTTGCTCACGCCTATCTCTTGCGTGGCCCTGAAGGAGTCGGAAAACAACTGTTTGCAAGAGGACTTGCGGCCGCTGTAAACTGTGAAGCTGCGGATGGTATTATTGCCTGTGGCAAATGTGTGTCTTGTAAAAAAATTATTGCAGATGCACACCCCGACTTCACGATTATTTTCGCTGAAAAAGGTGCAATTAAAATTGACCAGATTCGTGACCTGACCAAAGCACTCTCTTTTGCACCTTATGAGGCAAAAATCCGGGTAACGCTTATTGAAGATGTACATAATATGCGACCGGAGGCAGCAAATAGCCTTCTGAAAACCATTGAAGAGCCTCCTAGGAATAATCTTATTCTTCTTACTGCGGATTCTTCAGGACGGGTATTACAGACAATTTTATCCAGATGTCAGGTGATTCCGTTCTATGGTCTGACCGCTGAGGACACATCCACAATTCTATTGCAGCAGGATGCAACCCTTGATGCCGAAACCGCAAAGTTTCTTGCACGTCTTTCGGAAGGCAGTCCTGGGAAGGCACAGTTGTATCACAGTAAGGGACTGATCGACCTATGGCGGGATTTAACAGAACTTCTTATCTCAAATAGTGGGGATGAGAATGTCGGTGAACTGTTGCTTATGGCAGAGTCTATGGCAAAGTTGAAAGAAGATTTATCGTATCTGTTTTCCCTGGTTAAGCTCTGGCTCAGAGATTGTTTGCTGGAAGCTTATGGACAACAG
>JAOZTO010000466.1 GCA_029942265.1 Desulfocapsa sp. | reverse complement strand
ACATTTACAATTCAGTGGTCTGGGCTGTTTTGAGCCCAACCCGAATATTTACCAACGAAGCAGATGGAGAGTTTTTACGACCCCATCAAATATTAAGGTATAGACGATGAGTGTAAACAAAGATCAGATGAAAAAACAGATCAGACAGGGGCGAGGTATTGAAAAAGCAGATCATGTTTTGAAAAATTGTGTCGTTGTTGATGTGTTTTGTGGGGAAACTGTGAAGGCCGACGTCGCAATTTGCGATGAAATTATTGTAGGAGTTGGGAAGTATAAAGGGAAGATTGAAACGGACTGTCAGGGGGCATATGTTTGCCCTGGATTTATGGAGGGGCACATTCATATCGAAAGTTCAATGCTTAGCCCTAGCGAATTTGCTAAAACCGTTCTTCCACATGGTACAACAACTGTCATCTGTGATCCTCATGAGATTGCAAACGTTGCCGGAATAGAAGGCATTAATTATTTCCTGGAAGAAAGCCGTAATGCATGTTGCTCAATTTTTATGATGGCACCTTCCTGTGTTCCTGCAACTCACTTGGAAACATCAGGCGCAGTGTTGAGTGCTCTGGATTTACAGGAAATCCTTCAATTTCAGGGAGTGTTAGGTATTGCTGAAATGATGAATTTTCCTGGAGTATTATTTGAAGATGATGGCGTCCTTGAAAAAATGATTCTTGCCCAAAAGAAAAAGGTAATTGTTGATGGTCATGCACCTGGGTTAACAGGAAAAGATTTGCAGGCATATGTAGGCACTGGTATTTTGTCTGATCATGAATGCACAACGGTTGCCGAGGCACACGAAAAACTCGCAGCTGGAATGTACCTGTTTATTCGTGAAGGTTCCACAGCAAAAAATCTTAAATCTCTTATACCTGTTCTTAACGCACGAAATAGCCATCGATGTTTGTTGGTTACAGATGATTGTCATCCAGGTGAATTGTCACAAAATGGTCACCTAGACAGGATTCTTCGCAAGGCAATCTTGCTTGGCGTGGATCCGATCACTGCAATACAGATGGTTACAATCAATGTATCCAATTATTTCGGTTTGCAAGATAGGGGGGCTATTGCTCCTGGTCGATTGGCCGATTTAGTTGTGGTTGAAGATTTAAAAGAAATTCGTGTTGGAAAAGTATTTGTTCGTGGTCGAGAAATTAAAAATACTGCGTCATTGGTTCCTAAATCCAATAGTGATATAAGGGGCGCTTATCCCTCTGTGTTTGATTCAGTTCATGTAAACATTAAAAATCTTTCTTTTACAATTGCGGCAAAAGGAACGATCGCTCGAGTAATTAAAATTGTTCCAGATCAATTGATTACTGAATCTGTTGAGTTTCCAATGCTTATTAATAATGAACAGGCAGTATCTGATATTGATAGAGATATTTTAAAAATTGCAGTTATAGAACGACACATGGCGTCTGGTAATTGTGGACTCGGATTCGTGCAAGGGCTAGGTCTTAAAAAAGGAGCCATTGCTTCAACCATAAGTCATGATTCACATAATATAGTTATAATTGGTTGCAATGATCAGGATATGAAAACTGCTGTGCAGGTTTTGGTTGAACAGGGAGGTGGGCTTGCAGTAGTTTGTGATGGAAACGTTGAGGGTAGCCTTTCTCTTGAAATTGCAGGGTTAATGTCTAGTGCAAGTGCACTTGAAGTAGCCGAAACCTTTTCAAATGTGCTGAAAGGTGTTGCAAAACTAGGGATAGATATTGAAGATCCTTTTATGCTTATGAGTTTCCTAGCTCTTCCTGTTATCCCACATTTGAAAATCACAGATATTGGCTTGGTGAATGTTGATACTTTCAGTACGACAGAATTGTGGGTTGATGCTAAAACGACACGGTAGTTTTTGTTTTCTGTTTAGAGATCATACCAACACATTGCTCTGTTTTTTGCAGAAAGAATAAAGAATTATCTTCATATAGCAAAAAATCTGTCGTATACTGGTATGTGTGGGGAAATGTCGTCCTGATTCTGAACTATTAACGAGTTTGGTTGGAAAATTATTTTGTGAAAAAATGGCATACCACTGAACTGTAACTGTTCAAATGAGCGAAGATGGGGGTAGCTGAATAGTTACAAAAAATGTATAGTTTTTATTTATTATGCTACAATACAATTTAATAACAAACAATATAGTAATGAGATAGATGAGCCTGTTGATTTAATGCCTTTTGTCCCGATTTCTTCGTTAAATGAAAAATT
>JAOZTO010000465.1 GCA_029942265.1 Desulfocapsa sp. | reverse complement strand
GAACTCAAGCCAATGATGGTATTGCCGACCCGAATTTCTGATCCATCAATAAGCTCATCTCTGTTACCGATTCCAACGACGAATCCTGCAAGGTCATAATCGCCAGATTTGTATAATCCTGGCATTTCAGCTGTTTCACCGCCAACGAGTGAGCATTGTGATTGGATACAGCCCTCAGCAATTCCCTTAACAACTTCAGTGGCAACATCAATGTCAAGTTTTCCGACTGAATAGTAGTCAAGAAAACAGAGGGGTTTTGCACCTCCGACGATAATGTCGTTTACACACATGGCAACAAGATCAATACCGATGGTGTCATGTTTATTACAGCGTTTTGCGATGTCAAGCTTTGTACCAACACCATCTGTGGAGGTTACAAGGACAGGATTGTCGTATTTGTTGGTGTCAATGGCAAAAAGACTTGAAAAACCGCCTATGTCGCTTAAAACACCACTTTGGTGAGTGGAGGCCACAATGTCTTTGATGCCATGGACAAAAGCATTGCCTTTATCGATATCAACACCGGCTTCACTATATTTTGACTCTTTTGTTTTGCTCATTTTTTTAGTATGTTTTTTTATATGTGATTTTAGGAAGAATACTTTAAAATAATGTTTTTGAACATTATTCACATTAGTAACTGTTTTGTAAAAATGCAAGAGTTCCATCCAAAGCAAACAGATGATAAGTTCGTGAAAAGGTCAAAATGAATTAGGGGAAAATTATGAAAACGTTATTATTGGTAGTTGGGATGGTACTCATTCTTGAGGGAATACCTTATGTTGCATTTCCAGATTCCATGCGCAACTGGTTACGGAAAATGAGTGAAATGAAGGGCGAACACCTACGGATGCTCGGTTTGGTTTCCATGTCCATTGGGTTGGTTATTTGCTGGCTGGTTCAGCGCAGCAATGTTTTTACGTAGGCTCCAAAAGATACAAACAGCCTATGATCCACTTCCCCTTATCGCGACGTAAACGGGTACTTTGTTGACTGATAATCCTCCAGCCTGTTGCACCACATATCCCTTTTATGTACGTTTCAGGGTGAGCAAATCGACCTGTCGGCTTTAGTTCATAGCTGGTTTGGGAGTGCAACGGTTCTTCAACGGAAAAAAGCAGACTGCCAGATTGATTTATATGAGTGTGACATTCCCTGAAAACGTGTTGCAGGTCGCCCATATATGTGAAGACATCGGCAGCAAGGATAAGGTCAAACTGCTGTGATTTTTTTTGGTGTTGCAGAAAGTGAAGGATGTCATCCTTGATCAAGGTGTCATAAATATTTTTTTCTGTAGCAACAGCCAACATTTTTTGCGATATATCAACACCGGTAAGTTTTCGACACACTTTTGAAAAATGTTCCCCACTAAGTCCTGTTCCACAGCCAAGATCAAGGCAATTTATATTCATGGTAGATTCGGAAAAACGAGTATAGAGTTCAAGAAGAGCCTGTGGCGTATTGTAATGAAGCTTTTTTAGTAGACTTTCATCGAAATGATCGGCATAATTATCAAAAACCAACTCAACATATTCAATGGGAGCAGTGTCGGGTGTTTTCCCTGTTAATGCGTTGAGCATATGTTTTGCAGCATTATGCTCAGGATTCAATAAAAGAAGTTGCCTATACAAGGAAATTGCCTGATCAGTTTTCCCATTCTTATGACAGAGATAAGCATAATTGTTCAGGCTTGCTTGATGTTCTGGTGACTGATCGAGAATGATGTTATAAAGTCGTGAAGATTCAATAAAATTTTCAAGATCCTGGTAACTAAGTGCCATGTTATACAGGGTGTCAATTGTACAGTCGCCTGTCTTGATGGCACTTTCAAAGCAGTTGATAGCATCAGAGTACTGCTGCAATCGTCTGAAGTTGAGTCCGCGATTGTGATGAATATCTGGATCGTCAGGAGAGAGTTTTGCAGCATTGGCATAATGTGTTTCCGCTTTTACAAAGTCATCTTGTGTAAAATAGGCCAACCCACAATTGAAATGGAGTAACGTTGACTTAGGAAAAACATCCAACAATTCAATGTAGATGGCGAGTGCTTCCGGAAGGTTCTTGGATTCATACAGCTCACACGCATATGAGAAGCGTTGCTGTAAGTTCTCTTTTGACAGAGATTGGTCGTTATGGGGGATCATTTTTAGAAAAACCGGGGAACTTAGGGAATTAAGTATAAACAAATTGATTGAAGTACCATATTTGTTGTAGTGTATTTGTAAT
>JAOZTO010000464.1 GCA_029942265.1 Desulfocapsa sp. | reverse complement strand
GCCAATCGATGCAAGCGAACAAGTACTCACTGCGATCGGTAATATTTCTTCGTTTATGACCGTCCACTCAGCCATAGCAGCAGACATCCAACCAGGTGTCCACGGCAATATTGAACAGGTTGAAGCTGACCCAACCATATATATGCACCTACTCCCCTATGGAACCGGATTTAGGCTTGAGATGTTCGTCAAGCCTTTTCTTGGTGGTGGTCATTACCTCAAACCGGGACAGGGCGTCGAAAATATTATTGCCGAAGTACGGGGAAAACGTCTGCAAACACGACGTAACCTTGGTCTTGAAGAACACATGGCACGGGGCGTTGAAGAGTCCTGTCCCATATTAGATCTTGCGATTGACCTTGAACAGGAAAATGACAGAGAATGGCACCTCCAGAATCCCGATGATTGTCTTCAGGCTCTCCATGAGTTACAGGAAATTCAGGATCAGGTAATCATTGAATGGCCGGAAGGAGAAAAACTTAATATCACCCATCAGGCTTCACTTAAAAACCTGAATTTAAAGGTTCGAACCAGTCAACAAAACTGGTTTGCATTATCGGGTGAGCTTAAGCTTGACCAAGACACAGTAATCGATCTGCGAGAACTCCTACTTAAAACCAAAAATTCTCAAGGAAATTTCATTCAGATCCGAGAAGGTCAATTTCTTGCACTAACACAGGAGTTCAAGAAAAAACTGGAAGAAATCAATCTTTACTCAGAAGATGCTGGCAATGAAGATGGAGAGTTGCTCATTCACCATCTTGCGGCCATTCCACTGGAAAAACTCATCGATGGTGTGAAGGCTGATGTTGACAATGGCTGGGAAGAACAGATCAAACGTATTCACGAAAGTCAGTCCTTTACACCGGAACTACCATCAACTCTTCGAGCTGAATTGCGCGATTACCAGGTTGAGGGATACAACTGGCTCTCCCGCCTAGCACATTGGGGTGTGGGAGGATGCCTTGCAGACGACATGGGACTGGGTAAAACCATCCAAGCATTGACTGTCGTTTTGGCAAGAGCAAATAATGGCCCAACCCTTGTGATAGCGCCAACTTCTGTGTCCAGCAACTGGCAATCGGAGGCCAATCGATTTGCCCCAACATTAGTTATCAAAACTCTTGCAGGGAAAAACAGGGCGCAAACCATTGCCGAACTAGGTAAGTTTGACATGCTAATCACTACCTACACCCTTCTACAGCAGGAGAATGAATTACTCGCAGCGGTGAACTGGCAAACCGTCATTCTTGACGAAGCACAAGCCATTAAAAATGCTGCTACCAAAAGATCCAAAGCAGCAATGGCACTGAATGCACAATTCAAACTAATTACCACCGGAACTCCAATTGAAAACCATCTGGGTGAATTATGGAATCTGTTTCATTTTATTAATCCAGGTCTCCTCGGTTCATTGAATAGTTTCAACGAACGCTTTGCGATTCCCATTGAACGATTTCATAATCGGGATGCCAGGCTGAAACTCAAAAAATTGATCCGCCCATTTATTCTGCGCCGCATCAAATCACATGTTCTCGAAGAGCTTCCTCCACGTACTGAAGTCACCCTTGAAGTGGAAATGAGCGATGAGGAAAAACTATTTTATGAAGCACTCAGGCAAAATGCCCTTGAGGTGCTGGAAAATAATCGTGAGAAAAAAGCACGTCATCTACAAATATTAACTGAGATCATGAAGCTCCGGCAGGCATGCTGTAATCCAAAACTCATTGCCCCTGATACTCCCATTGAAAGTGCAAAACTCAAGGTCTTCGCCTCTGTGGTTGACGATCTTCTTGATGGCGGCCACAAAGCACTCATCTTTAGTCAGTTTATTGGACATCTTTCTATCTTACGGAAACATCTTGACGAAAAAGGTATCAACTATCGTTATCTTGACGGATCAACAAGCGCCGTCCGTCGCAAGCAGGAAGTGGACAAATTTCAATCAGGAGAAGGGGATCTTTTCCTGATCAGCCTCAAGGCAGGTGGTCTTGGACTAAATCTCACAGCCGCAGATTACGTCATCCATATGGATCCCTGGTGGAATCCTGCTGTTGAAGATCAGGCCTCTGATCGCGCACACAGGATTGGACAGACACGACCGGTCACCATATATAGACTAGTTTGCAAAAATACCATCGAAGAACAGATCGTACAACTTCATCAGGAAAAACGAGATTTAGCCGGTAGCCTCCTGGAAGGATCTGACATGAGTGCTAAAATGACAAGTAACGACTT
>JAOZTO010000463.1 GCA_029942265.1 Desulfocapsa sp. | reverse complement strand
TAATAGGACGTACACAGGCTTCCGTAAAGGTAAATATTCGGTTAACACCCCATCTTCGTTCGATCCAAATAATTACAACTACTATCAGGTGTTAGCTGAATTGCAAGGAGTGTGGTACAATGAACGTTCCAATCACAAAATTATTATTGAATAATTCATTAGGAATATAGAACACAATGGCAAAAAAAAAGGAAACCGCATTTGTATGTACTGATTGTGGTGCAGATTTTAGTCGTTGGCTTGGCCAATGCAGTGCCTGTAAAGAGTGGAATACTGTCAAAGAAATACGTCTGGGAACTCGTTCAGTGACTGCTCGTTCAGCAGGTTATAGTGGCAAACGATCCATGGTTCAACTACTTTCAGAAGTGGACAGGAGCCGTGCCGAACGTCTTTCAACAGGCATTACCGAGTTTGACAGGGTGCTGGGACAGGGAATAGTTTCTGGATCTGTGGTACTTATTGGCGGCGCACCCGGTGCGGGCAAATCAACTCTTCTGCTACAGGCATTGGCCACAAGTGCAGACTCTGGAATACCTGTATTATATGTCTCTGGTGAGGAATCACCACAGCAGATTGCAGAACGGGCAGATCGTCTTAATCTGCCAGCTGATAATATAAAAATGCTTGCCGAGACATCAGTTGAAGAGATTTGTAAGGTTATGGACAAGGAACAACCGTTGGTGGTTGTGATAGATTCCATTCAGGTTGTACACTCAAAAACGTCCGAATCTGCACCAGGTTCAATTTCTCAGGTACGTGAATCTGCTGCTATTTTAACAAGATATGCAAAGGAAACCAATACCTCGATTTTTATGGTTGGCCATGTGACTAAGGATCATTCCCTGGCAGGTCCCATGACACTGAGTCATATTGTGGATGCACAAGTAGTTCTTTCGTCCACAGATGATGCCAGGTATCGTATTTTACGAGCGGATAAAAATCGTTTCGGTAGTGTGGGAGAGCTTGGATTTTTTGCCATGACAGACAGGGGCTTGAAGGAAGTAAAAAATCCATCTGCCATGTTTCTGTCACGCTCAGGTGCACCTTCGTCCGGCAGTGCGGTGACAGTTGTATGGGAAGGCACCAGGCCGCTGCTTGTAGAAATTCAGGCACTCGTTACAGAGAGTCAGTCTGGGAATCCAAGGCGTTTGGCTGTGGGAATGGATCAGAATAGAATTGCCATGCTCCTGGCTGTGCTTGCCAAACACGGCGGACTGGCCACGGCAAGTGATGAAGTGTATGTGAATGTTGTGGGTGGAATTCGGATATATGAAACAAGCTCTGATCTTGCCGCTATGGTAGGTATTGTTTCCAGCCTACAGGATAGAGTGATATCGGCTGAGTCACTCTTTTTTGGTGAAATTGGATTGAGCGGAGAAATTAGGCCAGTAGCTAACGGAGAAGCACGATTGAAAGAGGCGGCTAAACATGGATTTCGCCGTGCTGTTATACCAAAAGCGAATGCCCCACAGCAGAAAATTGAAGGATTGGAAATTGTAGCGGTAGCAAGTTTAGTGGAAGCTCTCGAAGCTTTATATTAAAGGGGATTTACGTAACAGTTCAGTGTTATGCCCAATATCGGGTACTATTTGAATAGTTACTAATTTACAAAAAAAGGAGAAACAATATGGATTTCAAGAAACATTTAGGAGTTGCGTGGGAAAATACGCTGGGATTTATTGTACCGGTTATCATACTTACAGTTGTTCAACTGTTGGTAATACTACTGAGTTTTGGCATTTTGGCACCTGTCACCACGGCAGGGTATATCCAGTCTCTGCTTCGGGCACATCGGGATGGTAGGGAACCTAAAGTCGGAGATCTGTTTTCGGAGATGCATCTTTTTCTTCCCCTGCTGGCTTTTGGTATTGTAGCAAGTCTTGCCATTTTTTTCGGACTTTTGCTTTTGGTTTTGCCGGGCTTAGCCGTTATTGCATTTCTGGCTTTTGCAAGCATTTACATGATGCCTCTCATGACAGATCGGAAAATGGGATTGTTTGATGCCATAAAAGAATCCTGGAATATGGCTGTCAGGAGTCCTGTTGGTGATCAGGTTGTTTTTGTGGTGCTGTATTTGTTGATTATATCGGTTGGCAGCTCTCTTCCCTTGGTGTTGCTGTTTGCCCAACCATTAGCTACTTTTTTTCTGGTGTCCATCTATATAGAACGGTTGCAGGATGAGAAGCTGAGTATAGATCAAGAAGTCCCACCGGCTTCCAGTACAGAAGATAAGATGTAAATATTTACTCTCGAAT
>JAOZTO010000462.1 GCA_029942265.1 Desulfocapsa sp. | reverse complement strand
CCAATCGACATTACAATGACAACTACAGGAAACATAATAGAATACCTTGATGGTGGCAGGTTTATCTGCGCCTACATCACAGCTGTTCAGGCCAAACGTTTGCGACTGATCAACCAAAACGGTCGGGAAATAAATCTTCCTCTATCACGCATGGTTCATTGCTCAAACACGACACATTCCGTCGAATCATCTCGGGAAGAACTGGGTAGACAACTCCAGGAAACTGCTGCGACTCGAAAACAGCTCATGGAAACAATTGATCTGCAAGAGATATGGGAGCTCACCGCTGATGAATCATCATCAAGCTTTACCCCGTCATTTCTTGCAGAACTCAGCTTTGGTGAAGATGCAAACGATGACATTGTTGCGGCATTTCTGCGCGCCGTTTTCGAAGATCGACTGTATTTCAAATACAAAGACAATTCCGTTATTGCCCATTCAATCGAGCAAATTGAACAGCTTCAAAATCAACGTGCCAAGGAAGAAAGAACACAAAAACTGATAGAAAAAGGTTCTGAAATCCTTAAACTCATCGACACGGGCCAGAAAAAGGACATGCCGGAAGGGGAAACCTGTGATGAATGTCTTCATATTATCCGAGATTTTTATGTATCGGGGGCTGAGTATAAACATGCTGATCTGGCAAGAAAAATTCTCAAAGCAGGAGGATTTAACAGACCTCACGATCCATTCCATCTGCTCGTAAAAGCAGGTCTCTGGGATAATAATGAGAATATTCCTCTTCTGAAACAGGATCTTCCTGTTGTTTTTCCGCTTCTTGGCATCCAACAAGCTGAGATGCTACTCCAACAGGATCTGGACAAACTCTTTAACGACCCGGCACGAAAGGATTTTACCCATCTGCAACCCATGACCATTGATGGCCCAACCACCTTGGATTTTGATGACGCCCTTACTGTTGAAGAACAGGATGGAAACTATATGGTGGGTGTTCATATTTCAGACGTTGCCCATTATGTTCGTCCTGAAGACCCACTCTTTTCAGAAGCGATGCAGCGCGGGACATCAATTTATTTTCCGGAAGGGCAAATTCCTATGTTGCCTCGGCACCTCTCTCAAGGAATATGCAGTCTTATCCAAGGAGAACTGCGGGCTGCTTTGAGCTTTATGATTTTGCTGTCACCAGAAGCCGAGGTTCTAAAAATCCGAATATACCCTTCTGCCATAAAAGTTGCGAGACGACTCACTTATGATGAAGCGGATTCAATCATTAACAGTGACAAGGAACTTGTTATACTCAATGATCTCCGTAGAAAACTTCGTGATAAACGCCTTGATGCAGGAGCATTGCTCCTCCCTTTTCCAGATGTGAACATTCACATCCAAGATGGCGGTACCAAGGTACAGGTAAGCCTTGCAGAAACAGACACTCCGGCAAGAGCCCTTGTTTCCGAAATGATGATTCTCGCCAACACAGAGGCTGCCAGATATGTTGCTGACAGAATGGCCCCTGGTCTTTTTAGGGCTCAAAAACCACCTAAAAGACGTGTAGTACATGGTCTTGACAACGATCTCTTCCTAAACTCTAAACAGAGAAAGATGCTGTGCCGTGGAGAGCTTCTCACCAATGCCCAACCTCATAGTGGATTAGGTGTTACTCAATACACCACCATTACTTCACCTATTCGTAGACTGCTTGATCTTGTGATGCAGCATCAAATTCATTCAATCATTCGGCATGAAGAAATACGTTTTACCGAAGAAATGTGCAAAGACTTCACTTCTGTTATTGGTCGAACTTTGGCAAGAGCTAACAGCGTCCGCCAACAACGACATCGCTACTGGTTGCTAAAATATCTTGAAGTACGACAAGATGTTCCACTCACTGCTCTGGTTCTTGATTGTGGCCCTAAACGAACTTTTCTTCTGCTTACAGATATTTTATTGAATGTTGATATCCCCACTCCTTCCAGAAATCACCCAGAACCTGGCTCTCGGGTACAAATAAAAGTAACAAAAGCAGATGCACTGGATAACACCCTACGCCTTGAATGGTATTGGGAAAGCATATGACAAACAGAAATGATCTATGGGAACAGCTTGGTGATATTGAAACAGACGATATCACCCATGTGCTGACAACACTCTTTTCAATTTACGAAGAAAAAATTGTGCATAATCCAGATGATACCGCTGCGATTTCCTTCTTTAAACATCTCCATCGAGCATTATCCCAAGTGGGCAAGTGCAATTTAAACCGCCGCTGACTCGATTTATTTTTTCTATATCAAAGTTAAA
>JAOZTO010000461.1 GCA_029942265.1 Desulfocapsa sp. | reverse complement strand
AAATCAGGTGCTCTGCCAATTGAGCTACGCCAGCATACAAGCTGAAAGAATATACTCAAAAGTATTTTTTATTACAATCTTTTTTTTTAATACTTTGCAAAAAAGTATTACTACTCACAATATGTTTACAGTTCAGTGGTTGAGCCTATTTTTGCCCCAACCCGAATGTTTACCCCCTACAAAAGAAATAATTTTGTAATATTCGTTAGTTCTCCCCCCAAGGGGTAAAACAATTAGGTCAGACAAGGAATGCCATAAGGTCAAAAAAAAGGCTGCGCCCGAAGACACAGCCAAAATACACATGTATCTGTGAACCTATTGATCCAAGGGATCCTTTACAAATGAGCTGTCCCTGTATCTTTCAAAAGTCATTGCAGTTGTGCGATAAATCAAATGAGCAAACTTAGTATACGGCATATACATAAACAACATCATAACTGTCACAAGATGGATAAAATAAACAATATACCCAAGAGCCGGAAGACCAGCCCATCTCGCAACCTCTGCAAGAAGACCAGAAACACCAACTGCCATTATTTCCCAAATCAAAAACCAATCATAAAAAGTTGGGGTGATATTATCTTCGGCTTCTGATTTTGCACGATTCATCCACAAAATTCCACAACCAACGATCATAGCAACTGCTGATACATTGGCAAGAATCTTAACCGGATTCCAAACAGACATTGGCCCATGCATACTATGATAAAAGATACCTAATATATCATTGGCAAATGCAGACCAGGCAGTAACAATAAAGAGTCCACCAAAAGCCCACATCAATGGCTTATGACCTGTTTCACGGTTACGATTAGTACCACATTCCCTAAAGCGATTATGCTGAACGATTTCAACAATAGATGGCCAAACGAAATCAACCGCTAACTGCTTAAGAGACGGTTTGAAATTAATATTCCCCCCTTCTCTCTTTGCCATGGATTTCCATAACCCTGTTACTCCTTTATAGGAGGCAACAACAGCAAGAAACGCTGCGCCAAGGAAGATGATATCAATAAAAAGCACATTTTTACTAAGCCATGGAGTTACACCATCGCTTTGCATCATAAATGAAGTAGCATCCCAATGACCAAAAAAGTGCTGATATCCATATTTGGCAAAAACTGCACTATCAGGAATTACCATTCCACCTGAGATCGCCCAAAAAACAAAAATAATTACAGACGGAATTGCAATCAACATTGGTAAGCCTTTTGCAGTCGATGCCAATTTTGCAAGACCTGTAGGCCAGCCAAGTGCAGTGTACGCATAGGCTCGAATAGCACCAAGAACATCACCTGGCTTTGCGCCACGAGGGCAATAAGCTGTACAATCTCCACATTGATGACAAAGGAATACATTAGGATCAGCAGTAAGCTTATCTTTCATTCCCCATCCTGCAAAAATCATTTCCTGTCGTGGAAATGGGTTTTCTTCTGTGGATAATGGACAGACTACAGAACAGGTGGCACATTGGTAACACTTTTTCATTGTGTCGCCGCCAGCTGTCTTTAAATATCTGATAAAGTCTAAATCGGGTTGAACATCCATGGTTCTACTCCTCCTGTTCTCTTCTCAAGCACTATTAGGAAATCGGTTTCAATTAAAAAAGGCCAAGATACTGGTGTTCTCTGGTTTATGCAAGCAGAGACACACCAGTACCGTATGAAAAGGTGGAACTAGAATCCTTTAAATGGATTTGCGCCCATTTCGACAACCTCATCAACAAAATCGTTCACAAGATCAGCGACCTTATCGTAGTCTGTGATAGCAACAGATTCTGATCGTACACGCTCAGGCTCAAGACCGAGAGTGGAGAGGGTATCACCAATATTTTCCATACGTGTATTGGCAATTTCAGATCCTTTGACGAAGTGACACTGATAATCATCGCCATATTTACAACCAAGAAGCATTGCACCATCAAGTCCTGCGGATAGTGCATCACGAATCCAGGCCATATTCACGGAGCCTAGACACCGAACCGGAATAAAACGGATCATATGATTGAGTTTGTGTTTTCGCATTCCAGCCATATCCAGTGCCGGATATGCATCATTTTCACAGGCAAAGATCAATATACGGAGTTTGTCATCATCATCTTCGGGTACTTCGATGGACTTAATCATCGATCCGATAAGATCAATATTGTAATCCTTGAAGCCAATGATACGTTCAGGACAAGCACCCATACAGGTACCACAACGACGGCAGCGTGATGGATTTGGAAGTGGTGTTCCCTTCTCATCATCATCAAGTGCGCCAAACGGAC
>JAOZTO010000460.1 GCA_029942265.1 Desulfocapsa sp. | reverse complement strand
AATCAGCTATTGCCGTTGAAAAAGGCCTTGATTGCCTAAATGATTTTCAATATTCAAAAGCACGAAAGTATATCCTCCAGGCCATCAAATATAACGGCTCTCAAAATCCCACACTCATGCAGCACCTGTTTAACATAGACAAACAGCAAGCAGATTCTGATATTTTTCAGCAAACGGCCATAGATTTTCTGACAATATTACCAGAACAGCCCAGTGGCCACAAACAGGTTCTGGATACCTATCAGGAATACAAAGATATCAGCCCTGGAATTTCACTTCCACCTGAACTTATGCAACGGCTTATTCTGTTATTTGCTGCTACAGGTGAAATAGATGAATCTCTTAATCTTTTAAGCAGACTGATAAATACTCATCCTCATTATGAGCAAATTCCTGATTGTCTGTTAATGTGTGGTCGTGCCTGCATAAAGCAATCAATGGACGCTAAAGGAAAACAATGCTTTGACTTGCTGACTGAACAATTCCCGGACAGTGCAGAGGCACGGACAGCACAACAGATTTCAATCCCTAATACACTGTAGGCCACCTTGAACAGATTATGATAAAAAAAATAGTGTGTGATTATCATCCAACCAGGCATGCGTATTTTGTTTGCGATGAGTGTGGAAAGAATTATTGCAACCGGTGTGTATGCCAAGTTAAAAGCCAACATCTGGTCAATAGCTTTTATTATATGTGCCCGAAATGTAATGTGGAACTTTCTGAGCATTATCTTTCTAATACGATAGAACCATTCTGGAAACAGCTCTCGTCACTGTTCAAATATCCACTGCAACGTACTCCTTTGACCCTTATCGGCCTTCTGACTCTTGGACTTTTACTCTGCGAGATTCTAATTGATGCTGAAGTTCTATTTATAATGGTGCCGATATTAGCTTATATTGCGGCAACACCATTTGTTTTACTCTATTACTGCAATACTGTTTTTAATAGAACCGCTAAAGGTGATTTTAACACAGCACCACATTGGCATGAAGTGACAGGCAGTAAATCTCAGTTGCTGCTGCAGTTTTGTCTTTTACTGTTTTTGTTCTTCCCTGAGATGATTTTTGAGTATGATACAGATAATGGCCTCTTAAATGTTGCTCTTCTTATTATTGTTTTTATGCAACCTGCCATAATCATGATCATGGTTGCCAGTAAGTCAGTGGTCAAGGCAATTAATCCAATCGTTATTGTTACTTTAATTTACAGGATTGGCTGGCCGTATTGCATGCTTGCTGTATTTATATCTCTGCTTTTTAGCGCACCGCTTGTTCTTATTTCAAAACTTCCATACTTTGGGTTGTTATTAGTACTGCTAAACGCTGTATGGCAGTATTACATGATCGTTATATACCATTTACTTGGCTATGTGGTTTTTCAGTATCAGGAAGAACTTGGTTTCCGTGTGGGATATAGCGATTACCTGCAAAAACCCGATAATGACAAATTCTCAACTCTGCCTGTGTCCCACCAGATTCAATACAGACTGTTGGCTGAGGTAAATATCCTGATAAAAGAAACGAAACTTTCCGAGGCTCTTGAACTAATCAGAGTGAACACGAAAGGAGAAATTCACAATGTGGATCTTGGGTTACGCTATATTTCTCTGATGGAACGATGTGGAAAACAGAAAGCTATTCCCAGAGTCGGAAGAAATGTGCTTGATCTCCTGTTACAGGAAAACCGACGGGCTGATGGGATGGATGTGTATAAGAAATGCCGAAAGGAGGACGATACATTTTCTCCACGGGAAGAGGTTTTGCGTTGGTTGTTAGATTGTTTTGAGCGATCTGGTGATTTGGTATGGGTTGAAAGTGTTGGTGGTTGGTTGCGTAATGGTCATTAGAAATATGCGATATTGGGTGATGAGTTCTTTCATTGCTTAACGCCTAAACCACAGGCGCACAATTAGCATCCGGTGAATGTGTTTGTGGGGATTTAGGCAGTACAAATGGCTGAATAGATTTTAAATCTAACTCTTCCTTATTCCTTGCGAAATAAAGATCCCATCGTAATTGCAAATTCATCCAAAAATCTTCAGAAACTCCAAACGCTTTTGAGATCCTTAGAGCAGTACTCGGTGTAATTCCACGGCGTTGATTAATGATCTCATTAACTCGCTGATAGGGAACATGAATAGCATTTGCTAAATCCCTTTGAATTACCCCCATTGGAACCAAAAACTCTTCAAGTAACATTTCACCTGGATGTGTAGGTACTCGTACCATTTTAAATCTCCTGATAATACTTGATTAGTGATAGTC
>JAOZTO010000459.1 GCA_029942265.1 Desulfocapsa sp. | reverse complement strand
CAAAAATCTTTCATCAAAACGCTGTTACGCATGGTAGCTTAAGGGGAATAGAATTGTTGGTGAACAGGGCCTTAAAGGTGATACTGGAGATGCAGGAGCAGTTGGGCAATAGGTTCCCAAGGCCCTAAAGGGGATACTGGAGATGCAGGAGCAGTCAGTCATCAGTAACAGAGAGTTATTCTGTTACTGATAACTGAACACTGACAATTTTCCCGTCGCTGTAAATGCAAATGAATGTCCAATTAATTGCTTTTTTCTTGATATGTTTACGATGTTTGTAAAAATAAAAAATGACCGAAGATGGGGGACTAGCGGTTATCCCGGTTCAATAATTTTTTTCTGCATATGCCAACCAACCACCGGCACTAACAAGATTTTTATCATATTCGTTGAGCAAAAAAGAACATTCCACGGTATTCTGACTACTGTCAGTTGACAATGCGGTCACCTTTTCATTGTCCATATCCACAGAGATGCTTATGTCACCAGACATAGTAAAAAAGGCATCAATATCATCGCTGCTGAGTTGTATTGCAAGTATTCCACAATTGAACATGTTTTGCCTGAAAATTCGTGCAAAACTCTCCGCAATTACAACGTTTATATCGTTTACTTCAAATGCCCACACTGCATGTTCCCGAGATGAACCACAACCAAAATTTGCTCGGGTTATCACAACTTTTGCCTCTTCCATTTTCGTGGAGTGGCTATCGAATGGTTTGTCGTTAAGGAGAAGGTCTTCAAGAAGATGTGGTTTTAACGATATTTTTGTGATTTCAGTAAGATATTTCGCAGGTATTATCTCATCTGTATTGATATCATTTCTGTCCAAAAGGATCGCAGGGCCGCCAAATGTTTTCATTATAGAATCTCGTAATTATTGTAAATGTTTTCGTGGATCAGTGATACTGCCTGTAATTGCAGCAGCTGCAGCAGACGCAGGGCTCATAAGATGTACCATGCCACCTTTACCCATTCTACCATTGAAATTTCGATTTGTAGTTGATGCACATACTTCATTTTCAGCAAGTACTCCAGAACTCATGCCCAGACAGGCACCACAGGTTGGATTTAATACACAAAAACCTGCATCCATAAATATTTTGATAATACCTTCTTCAAGAGCCTGTGAATAAATTAACGGGGTTGCTGGAGTGACGATTCCCCTGACACCAGCAGCAAGTTTTTTTCCATTAAGAATTGCAGCGGATTCCCTTAAATCTTCAATGCGTCCATTGGTGCAGGAGCCAATGTAAATTTGGTCAACAGGTGTACCTTCCATATCAGCTATATCCTTGACATGGTCTGGCTTGTAACCATACGTTACCTGAGGGGATAAGTCAGAAATATCCATTTCAATAACTTCAATATATTCAGCATCAGTATCTGAATGCCATTTTGAAAAATCTTTCACCGCATCATCAATGGTTGTATATTCAGCTTTAATAAAAGGCCAGAGGTATTCTGCAGTTGTACGATCCGGCAGACAAATACCACTCGTAGCCCCAGCTTCAACTGCCATATTGCAGAGAGTCATTCGAGACGACATATTCATAGAATCGACTAGTGGGCCGGTAAATTCTATTACTCGATCTGTGGCACCATTAACCGTCAACTTTTTAATAATGGCAAGTATAACATCCTTTGCAACTACTCCAGTCTGTAATTTACCGGTAATAGTTACTTTCATGGAGACAGGAGTCCTAAACGTGCAAACCCCTTTCAAAATTCCAACTTCAAGATCTGTTGTTCCAACGCCAGCGGCAAATGCACCAAAAGCGCCATGGGTGCAGGTGTGGGAATCTCCCATAATCACTGTGTAACCAGGGCGTATAAAGCCTTTTTCAGGGAAGAGTGCATGGCAAACACCATTGGCGCCAACATCGAAAAAGTCCTTAATTGCATGGCGTGTTGCCCAGTCTCGCATGATTTTCCCCTGAGCAGCTGTTTTTGAATCTTTGGCAGGGGTAACATGATCAATCACTGCTTTTATTTTTGAGGGATCAAATACTCTATCCATACCTTTTTCCACTAGATCCATAATTGCTATTGGAGTGGTTATTTCGTGGCAAAGGACAGCATCAAGATCAAGAACCATATTTTCAGGGGTTGGTTTATCTCTTAAATGACTGGAAAATATTTTTTGGGCAATGGTTTGTCCCATGGAATTTGCTCCTTAAAGGTTCAATTAATACCTAGTCTTAAAAAAATGTTTCAATTTAGTTAATTTTTTGTCAAAATTCTGTATATTACACGAATAAAGATTCTCATGCCAGAAAAAATCGTAACT
>JAOZTO010000458.1 GCA_029942265.1 Desulfocapsa sp. | reverse complement strand
AAACATTCAAAATTCCGTTAGCATCAAGATCAAAAGAAACCTCAATCTGAGGCACACCCCGTGGCGATGGTGGGATATCAGTCAGTTCAAAACGACCGATTGTTTTATTATCCTGTGCCATCTCACGCTCGCCCTGCAATACGTGAATGGAAACTGCCGGTTGATTGTCAGCTGCTGTTGAGAACACTTGACTCTTCTTAGTTGGAACCGTGGTGTTTTTATCAATCAATTTGGTAGTGACACCACCGAGTGTTTCAATACCGAGTGACAACGGAGTAACATCAAGAAGCAGAACATCTTTCACGTCACCCTGCAACACACCACCCTGAATGGCAGCACCAATGGCTACAACTTCATCAGGATTCACACCTTTATGCGGATCTTTACCAAATATTTCTTTTACTTTTTCCTGAACCTTAGGCATCCTGCTCATACCACCAACAAGGATGACCTCATCAATATCTGATGCAGACAATCCAGCATCTTTAAGCGCTGTTTCGCAAGGGCCTACAGTACGATCAACAAGGTCTTCAACCAATGCTTCATACTTGGCACGGCTCAGTTTAATATTAAGATGTTTAGGGCCAGATGCATCTGCTGTAATAAATGGCAGATTTATATCAGTTTCTGTGGTAGTCGAAAGCTCCATCTTGGCTTTTTCGCCTTCTTCTTTCAGACGTTGCAAAGCCATTTTATCTGTACGAAGATCAATTCCCTGCTCACGTTTAAACTCATCTGCAAGCCAGTTCACAATCCGCATATCGAAGTCTTCACCACCAAGGAATGTATCACCGTTGGTTGATTTTACTTCAAAAACACCGTCACCGATTTCAAGAATAGACACATCAAAAGTACCACCACCAAGATCAAAAACAGCAATTTTTTCCTCGCCTTTTTTATCAAGTCCATAGGCAAGAGAAGCAGCGGTTGGCTCGTTAATAATACGCTGTACGTTTAAACCGGCAATCTTACCAGCATCCTTGGTTGCCTGACGCTGAGCATCATTAAAATAAGCAGGAACAGTAACAACAGCATCGGTTACTTCTTCGCCAAGATAGTCTTCAGCGGTCTGTTTCATTTTACCAAGAATCATAGCTGAAATTTCAGCCGGAGTATAACTCTTTCCTTCAACTTCGATTGCAGCACTTCCGCCCTTTCCTTCAACAATCTTAAACGGGCTGATCTCAATTGATTTTTGTACTTCAGCATCCTTAAAGTTACGACCGATAAGGCGCTTAATTGCATATAGGGTACGTTCAGGGTTTGTAACAGCCTGACGTTTTGCCACCTGTCCAACCAGACGTTCATCATTATCTGCAAAGGCAACAATAGATGGTGTGGTGCGATTTCCTTCCACGTTTGCAATAACGGTGGGATCACCACCTTCCATTACCGCTACACATGAGTTTGTAGTTCCCAGATCAATTCCAATTATCTTTCCCATAATGTTTTCTCCTATATAAGGTGAATCCGTCTATATATTTCAAGACGGAAATATTTGTGTTTTAATTTATTCCTGATAACACTTGCTACTGTGCTCATCATCATGATTTTGTCAAGTATTCAAACAGGTATTGCCTGAATATTTTTTGCATTTATTCTGCCTTTTCTCCAGATGAAACAATAACTTTTGCGGCCCGGAGCAGACGATCTTTGTACTGATATCCCTTTTCAAACTCATTCAACACATGATTGGCCGGAACTGTATCACTGGCTTCCATGGTTAGTGCTTCATGGTTGCTCGGATCAAAGAGTTCACCAACACTTTCAATAGAAGTTACTTCAAATTTTTCAAGGGTGGTAACGAGACTCTTTAAAATTAACTGCACACCTTCAATCAATGCCGACAAACCCTGTTCTGCATCAACGCCTTCCGCTTCTCCTTGAGCTATAGCACGCTCAAGATTATCCACTGTAGCCAGAATTTCTCTAAACACAGGTTCGCCGGCATATTTGATGACTGCAGTTTTTTCACGCATCATTCTTTTTTTATAGTTCTCAAATTCAGCAGCAAGTCGCATCTTTTGATCTCGCTGTTCTTCAGCATCAGCCAGTGCATTTGCCAGTTGCTGTTCCAAAGAATCTTCTTCTATGGTCTGTTCTTTAGCATCATCAATTCCAGGAAGGTCTTCACCTATAGAGTTAAACTCTTCCAGAATTTCTTCCTGTTTTTTTTCTTCGCTCACTAGTTCCTCCAAATATAATATAATACAAACAGCCAGGAGCTCATCAGAGACAAGGCAATTTTCAAGGCAATCAATGAGTCCGTTGATTTAATAGCATTTTTGTTCGATGTCGAGGTAAATGGAAAAT
>JAOZTO010000457.1 GCA_029942265.1 Desulfocapsa sp. | reverse complement strand
TCCAGACGACCGATTGCTTCACGGACAGGAATTCTACTGGTGCCCATCTGTCGGGCCAGTTTTTCAGTGACAAGTTTTTCTCCAGGCCTCAGTCGCCCTTTGACAATAGCCTGCTCAAGTTCGTGATAGACAAGCTCCTGCGCCGTTTTTGTTTGGATAGAGTTGGCAGTGTAACTGTTCGCAGCACTGTCTTCCGTCTTAAGCATTTGCTGCTTGCGACAAACCAAATCTTGATTGTGTTCCCAGGTTTTCCTCAAAGAGAGGAGGCCATTCATTCCACTCACCCCTACTTGTTTATACCAACCACCTACCAAACGGGATGCACTGGACAGGGATAGAGGGCCATCTCCTTTTCGCGATTTGAAAAGGAACTCTTCTAGTCCTGGATCTTTTTCCGCCATAAACCGTTCAAAGACCGCATGCGACTTCAAACCGAAGATTGCAGATTTATTTTTATCTTCTTTGTTGAGAAGTGAAGGCACTCTGTCTCCAACCTTTAATCCATACAGGTCACTGACCTTCAGCTGTAATAACTGTTTTGCATGTGCACCGGTTTCTATGGCCAAATCAAAGAGCAACAGATCCCTTGTCTTGGGTTGAATTAATTTTCTTATCAGATCATAATTCTTTGACTTATCGATGGGTTTTACTTTTAAGTTCATTTTTTTTAAAGTGAAGAGATAGGTAGAATAAACCTTTTTTGTAATAAATATAATAAATAACACTGAAAATCAAGATCTCTATTAAAAATTACCGGAAGTATAGGCCTGTTGAATTGGACACTATGCGGGTAAATATTCGGATAGCACCCCATCTTCGCTTGATCCAGCCTGTTCACAAGCCGGATCAAACGAACCTAAGGCACTATCCAAACATTTACAATTCATGGTCTGGGCTGTTTTCAGCCCAACCCGAATATTTACCCCTCGATCAGGGCACCGATCCAACCCATAAACCTCTAAAGCATTAATTCCAGATTCTATTGCTGAGTGTTTATGGCGAAGTTCAATGAATTCCTTAGAATTTTGATGTTTTTTATCAGCAACGGATAACTTGCAGCACTCCATATTAGTCCATTTGAAACATTCTCACATAGCAAACTATGTTTCGAATGTCCAAATAAACTAATATGAGGTACATCACAACAGTTACAGTTCAGTGTTATGCCAATTATCGGGTACTTGCAGAATAGTTACATTCTTTCTATGATTGGATTTAAAGCTAGGGCGCAGAGACAGGTGGTACCACCTTGCACCGACATATCCCAATGTTATTTGGTCGAAGAAGTAAGTTTTTTAACGCAACACCAAACTCCAAAGAGTTCATTGCTGTTACTATAATTTATTTATTGTTTTACTGCAACTATTTACACCACTATTGAGGTCAGCCTTTGCAAAACAGGAAACGTGATGGGTTTTGTCAAAAAACATCTTGACTTACAAAATCATAACTAGTAAAACTGAAATTGGTGATACCAATACAACGAGAAAAACAATGACAGAAAAAAAAATTACTGCATCCGACAGGCTTCAGCAACAATTGGAAGAATTACTATTGAGTCGTCAATACTTGCCCGGAGATCGGTTGCCTTCGGAACGTGAAGTTATGAAACAGTTCAGAGTTGGCCGAGGGACTGTCAGAGCAGCTTATCGCTCATTGCAGCAAAAAGGCCTGCTAGAGATCAGACATGGCGGAGGAGCCTTTGTACAAGAGATTGACAGCGCAGTCGTAGGCGAGACGCTATCTACTCTCATCCGTCACCGCCGGATTTCCACACAACATCTCCTGGAATTCAGAGAAGCTATTGAGATCCGTTGTGCGGCCTATGCCGCAGAACGTGCCACCAAAAAGCAGATTCTTAACCTTAAATCTCTGGTCGATCAGATGGAAGGTATGCTTGGATTTTCAGGTGATTGGCAGTTACAATTCTATAAGTTGGAGCTCAACCTGCACACTGAATTAGCAAAAATGTCAGGTAACCCAATGTTTGAATGGGTTGCCAGTTCCTTTGAGCAACATGCCGAAGCTGTCAGTGACATAATTGTTCATCCCCAGGAGTCACCAGAGGAGGTTATCAGAGATTGGCGCAATTTTATCCAGGCAGTGGAAAATAGAGAAGTTACCAAAGCATCAAGGATCATAGCGTTACATATTTTCAAATTTGAGACAACATTCGAAGATATTACATAGATTTTAAACAGAATCAAATCACATAGCCTACAGTTCTAAAACCCTGGCAAAAGTGATTCAAAAAAAATGAAAGGATAAGAATACCATGAGTGATTTAAAAATTACTAAAATTGAA
The DNA here is from genome assembly GCA_029942265.1 of Desulfocapsa sp. Taxonomy (GTDB): domain Bacteria; phylum Desulfobacterota; class Desulfobulbia; order Desulfobulbales; family Desulfocapsaceae; genus Desulfocapsa. The sequence goes on along the minus strand of JAOZTO010000457.1, from coordinate 12 downwards.
GCATTTCCTTAT
>JAOZTO010000456.1 GCA_029942265.1 Desulfocapsa sp. | reverse complement strand
CCCCATCTTCGCCCATTTGGACATTCTCACATAGCAAACTATGCTTCGAATGTCAAAATGAACGAATATGAGGCACATCTAAACAGTTACAGTTCAGTGTTTTGCCAATTATCGGGGTGCTCACTGAATAGTTACTTTCTGACGTTACAAAACAACAAACCATGAAGCAATATGAGTGATAAGGAGATAAGTATGAACGGATGGAGAGGAAAAGTATTAAGAGTTGATCTCACAGCGGGTACCGCTGTAGATGAGTTATTAGATCTGAATACAGCAAAAGATTATATTGGTGGTCGAGGTCTTGGAATCTACTACTTAAACAAAGAGGTTGATCCTAAAATTGATCCTCTGTCACCTGCAAATATAATTGTTATGGCAACGGGGCCTCTTACCGGCACAAGAACACCCACCGGAGCCAGATATATGGTGATGACAAAATCACCGCTCACGGGGGCTATTACCTGTTCAAATTCTGGCGGTAAGTTTCCAACAGAATTAAAACGTGCCGGATATGACGCCATAATTTTCACAGGAAAATCAGAAGCTCCAGTCTATCTCTGGGTAGGTGATGGTAAGACTGAAGTGCGGCCTGCTGGACATTTATGGGGCAAGACCACTGGTGAAACAACAGATATACTGCTGGATGAAACCAATACGGCTGCCAAAGTCAGTTGTATTGGGCCTGCTGGCGAAAACGAGGTTCTTTTTGCGGCAATAATGAACGATAAACATCGTGCTGCTGGTAGGTCAGGCGTTGGCGCAGTTATGGGTTCCAAAAATTTAAAAGCAGTGGTTGTTCTAGGTGATGGTGACGTACCACTTGCAGATCCCAGCGGTTTTAAAAGGCTGAACGCAGAGTTTCTCGCAACATTTAAAGAAGCCACCAAAGATAATCCACCGCCACTAAGAGTCCATGGAACAGCTGTTACAGTGATGGCCACCCAGAATTACGGGGTATTACCGACGAAAAACTGGCAGCAGGGAACCTTTGACGATTGGGAGGATATTTACGGAGTCACCCTTACCGAGAAATATCTTGTCAAAAACAGTTTCTGCTCATCCTGTCCTATTGGCTGTGGTCGAAGGACCAAGGTAACTGAACTAGGTTTTGAAGGAGAAGGCGAAGGGCCAGAATATGAAACTGTGTATGCCATGGGGTCAAATTGCATGGTGAATAATCTGGCGGCTGTGACAAAGGCAAATTATCTTTGCAATGAACTGGGTATTGATACCATTACAATGGGTGCATCTATCGCCTGTGCCATGGAGTTATACGAGCTTGGCAAAATATCAGAAAAAGAGCTGGGACGCAGCTTGGACTGGGGTGATGCCGAGGCTTTGGTGGAACTGACTCGTCAGACTGGTTACCGAGAAGGTTTTGGTGATGTTCTGGCTCTTGGAAGTTATCGCATGGCAGAAAAATATGATTGCGCCGATCTTGCAATGGTATCGAAAAAGCAGGAATTTCCGGGCTATGATCCTCGTGGTTCCCAGGGTATGGGACTGGCCTATGCAACGTCACCCATTGGTGGATCTCATATGAGAGGCGATCCTGCCTACTTTGAATTACTGGGAGTTCCCACCATCGTTGATCCCCTGGAATGGAAGGGGAAGGCTGAGCTGGTCAAAATATGGCAGGACTTATTTTCGGTGATAGATTCGGCTGGTGTTTGTGTTTTTTATGCGGTGCGTTATCTAACCGATGGTAAACTGGCAATTTCACCTTCCGGCATACTGGAGTTTCTAAACGTTACGACTGGTGCTGATTATACCCTAGAAGAGTTAATGAAAGCAGGAGAACGGGTATCTACTGCCGAACGTCAGTTTCTGGTGCGTGCGGGTTTTTCCAGAAAAGATGATTCACTGCCACCACGCCTTACTAAGGAACCTCTTCCAGATGGTGCAGCCAAAGGGTCTGTCTGTCATCTTGATGAAATGCTGGATGAGTATTATGAGTCGAGGGGCTGGTCACAAGATGGTATTCCCCTTGAAGGTAAATTGAGAGAGTTGGGTTTGTGAAAATAAATGTCCGTCTTTATTCCACTCTTGCGGTTTACAGCCCTGATGAGAGTGGAAAAGTAACATTGGATCTGGATAATGTTGCAACCGTTGGTAGAATCCCTGAGATGCTTGCAATGGGGAGTGAGATTCAACGGGTTATCCTTGTCAACGGTCGCCACGCAAAGCCGGAAACAACACTCTTTAAAGGTGATGATGTGACGATATTTCCACCCATGACAGGGGGATGAACATAAATGATTTTTTTTGAACAAGGAATAAAATTGACATTTAACAAATAATAGACTAACACTATTGCATTT
>JAOZTO010000455.1 GCA_029942265.1 Desulfocapsa sp. | reverse complement strand
GCAGCTATAGAAGCGAAAAAAAGACTTGGTGCTACTTTCGATGAAATACGAATTTTTTCACTGGGTACAGGGGTAGGTCAAAAATACTACAAACAAAATAAATCGCTTTTGTCTCGTTTTTTCGGATGGGGTTTTGCAACACATTGGGGCGGAAGCAAATTCATAGATATGATTGTAAACCTGCAGGCTGAAACAACACAAAATATTTTGGGTCTCCTTTTAGAAGAGACCCAGATTTTACGAATAAACTTTGAATCTGACGATAAATTATCTCTTGATGATCCCAGGAAATTAACAGATTGGATAAGTAAAGCAGACAGAAAATTCACACACAACTCTTCAAAAATAGCCAGTTTTTTAGATATTGGAATTCAAAGAGGTAACACATGTTAACAAGAGAAGAGAATCACGTTGATCATTTGCTGAGAGGAATTTCTGAAGCCTTAGATATTCCACCAAGCAAATACAAGCAGGCTGTTGAACGATACAACTCTGTCGGCAAACATATTGAGCAAGGTGAATATCCTGGTATTTTAGGAGAACCGGAATGTTATTGCCAAGGGTCATTCCAATTGGGCACTGTTGTCAGACCTATCAAAGAAGGAAAGGAGTCGGATTACGACATTGATCTGGTGGCACAACTTCCTCAAGATAAAAAGCGACTTGGTTCAGGTGAGCTAAAACATATGATTGGTAATCGCCTGAAAGACGATGCTCGCTACAAACGTATGCTTCAAAGTGAAGGCAAACGTTGTTGGACTCTCCAGTACGCCGAAGAAGATGGTATCGGATTTCACTTAGACGTTCTGCCTGCAATTCCAGAGAATCCCGAACCGGAAACGACACTACTTACATCATCAACGCCACATCATATTGAGAAATTAGCAATTGCCATAACTAACAAGAGTAGGGAAGATAACAACTATCAGTGGAAATCAAGTAATCCTGCTGGATATGCGCTCTGGTTTCGAGAAATTAATCATCATGGTTTCGTGCAAGTACAGGTGAATGAAAGAGTAATACTTCGAGACAAATATTCTGACATATATGCTCGTGTTGAAGATGTCCCAGATGATGTGATCCGCACACCGCTGCAAAGAGTCATCCAATTGCTGAAAAGACATAGGGATATTCGTTTTGGCAATCATCCCCATGAAAAAGACAAGCCGATTTCCATGATTATCACAACACTGGCTGCCAAAATTTATGAAAACAACCCTACACCCACTCTATACGAGACCATCACACAGGTAATCAATTCTTTAAAATCAGCAAGTCATGGTGGGTTTATCACAAAAAAAGATGGTGAATGGTTTATTCCTAACCCAGTCAATGCTGAAGAAAATTTTGCAGACAGATGGCATGAAAACAATGGCCGTAAAGCCACAATGTTCTTTACCTGGTTGAATTGGCTTGAACAAGATATTCACCAATTGATAAACATGAGAGATATGAAAGAATCTGGATTGTTACTTCCAGCGTTCTTTGGCGAGCGTGTTGCGAGTACATCTTTGAACGAATTTCATGACAAGTTTGGTGATGTTGCAGAAAAGATCGTGAGCCGTCCACGTGTCACAGTAACGAATGAAAGCCCATCCCCTTGGCAACGCGATGTGATATGATCAGCAGCCAAGTCTCCCAAGTTATAAAGCGCTTTCCTTATCTCCACCTTACCGAAAAGGTGAATGGAGATACCTTATTAAAAGGGGTGTTGGCTTTTGAAGGGGATTACCATGGAGAAGTCATTGCAGACGAATTTGATGTGGAACTTCACATCCCATCAACTTACCCTGAAGATTTGCCGTTAGTTAGAGAAATCGGCTACAGAATCCCACGAAACTTTCATGTTAATCTAGACGACAATACCCTATGCCTTGCAGCTCCAATAGCTATCAAGATGCATTTCTCAAAGGATAAAACGCTACTTGGTTTTATTGGAAATCTTGCCATCCCCTTCTTTTACAATTTTTTATATCAACAGAAACATGGTTCTCTTATCCTGGGGGAATTAAGCCATGGAACCGAAGGTATTCTTGAATTCTATCGAGAGTATTTTCATCTTACAAACGATGCCGCTATAATTGAGTTTCTTAGAATTTTAGCGCATCATGCTTACCAGGGATATTCTGACTGTCCTTGTAATTCAGGGGAGAAATTGAGAGTTTGCCATGGAAGAAAGGTTCTTCGATGCGGGTTCCTGCAATCAGCCCAAGAATATCAGAAAGAATATCATGCCATTCTTAACTGGGTGCGAAAGAAAAAGCTGGAATTATTATAACCTGCCCCCTTCTCCATTCACGTCATTATCAATAATCTCATACAGATATTAACATTAAGAGATGCCCATGAT
>JAOZTO010000454.1 GCA_029942265.1 Desulfocapsa sp. | reverse complement strand
CGAATCAAAAGAGCAACTTCTAGTTTTCCTTCAAATATTTGTTGGCTAAGACTCTTAATTCTTCGGCCTGTTACACCGTCAGGATTAGCATCAAAAAACTCAAAGTTCTGACAAAAATCAAAAATCAGGAAATGAGTCTTGTCCTTGGTCGGTGAAAAGAGATCAGGACAGAGCCTAGTTCCACGACCAATCATCTGCCAAAATTTAGATGTTGATTTAACCAGCTTAAAGAAGACCAGATTAACAACTCTTGGTGCATCAACACCAGTATCCATCATGTCCACAGATACAGCAATTTGAGGATTTACTTCAGTGTACTCATCTACAAATTTTTCAAGTAAGTCTTGGGCTTTGGTTTCATAATTATCAATGACTCGTAAGAACTTCCCACGGTACTCAGGATAATTTTTATTAAACCGTTCTTCAATAAAGACCGCATGTTTATGGTTCTTGGCAAAGATGATGGTTTTTCCTAATTTATCACCACCCTCAACCTTGATACCATTGGTCATCAGATGATCTAAAACTTGATCAACGGTATCGGTGTTAAACAACCATCTATTTAAAGCTGAGCTTGAAATTTCATCGGCTGTTTCTTCTTGGGTTGGATCACCAAATTTTTCCTCATACTCTCTTTTCTCTTTGTCAGATAATTCCTTGTATTTAATGCCTTCACGAAGAAATTTGATTGGTACTTTGATTGCTTTTGGAGGTACCAGAAATCCGTCTTTAACAGCATCGACCAACTCATAAGCACAGGTTGGGTTGTCATCTTCAATCCCAAACAGACTGTAGGTATTGTGGTCGATCTCTTTCTTCGGAGTGGCGGTTAATCCAACCAGTAAGCTGTCAAAATAATCAAAGATAGCTCCATATTTCTGATATACCGACCTGTGGGCTTCATCAATAATAATGAGATCAAAATGTCCAGTACCGTAGAATCTCGTATCTTCATTTTTCAGACCATCAATTTTATTCATGATGGTTGGATAGGTCGAGAATACTAACCTTGTGCCATTATCTTCTTTCTCTTTGGTGAGATTTATAGCCGTGAGGTGGGGAAGATGCTCATTGAATGCGTTCTTGGCTTGAGTTACCAAAGCATTTCGATCAGCCAGGAATAAAACTCGCTTTGCCCAGTTACACTTTGTTAACATATCGACAATAGCTGCTGAAACTCTGGTCTTGCCACTTCCTGTAGCCATAACAAGGAGACTCTGACGAGCTTTACCTCGCAAACCTCCTTTACCAGTAACAACGAGATTTTCAGCAACTCTCTTGATGGCTTCCAGCTGGTAAGGTCGTCCAGCAATATCAACATTTACTTTGAATTTACGAAGATCTAAACGGTCACTTCTACGATCAATATGTAACTGTAATTCATCCTTGGTGTAATATCCTTGCACCTGTCTTTCGGTGTAAAACTGATCATCCCAGAGGTAGGTATCAAAACCGTTGGTATAAAAGATTAATGGTCGTTGATCATGCATAGTTTCTAAACAATCTGCATAGAGTTCAGCTTGGTGCCGTCCTTTATGGGCATCCACCATGGTTTTCTTTGCTTCGATAGCGGCAAGAGGAAGTCCATTATCACCCCACAGGACATAATCGACATAGCCGATACCCGATGGATTAGTACTTTTCGGCATTCCTGTTACTTCATATTCAAGTTCACGCCCTTCACGTAGATTATCCCAACCACTCTCTTTCAAGGATAGGTCAATAAAGAGTTTCCGTGTCTCTTTTTCCGAGATTAACAGCGGTATTTCTTGATCCGTATCGATAGACTTTTCCCGAGCCGTCTTACGTTTTTTAATCGCCTCTTTCTGAGAATCAAGTTTCGCCTTTAATTTTGCAATCTTGCTTGCTTGTTCTTCCAGCTTTTGTTGTTCAGCTTGAGTTTGTTCTTTTTGTTCGTTCAGCTTATCAACAAGTTTCTGGAGTTCCTGCTTACTCTTTTCTGCTTCTTTACCGTCAGGAATAAAGGCTTGATTGAATTCTGAAATCTTCGGTACTGGTGATTCAGAGTAGATGACCACCAGGAAATGAGAGAATCGAAACAGATTCTTAATGGAGATCAGCGCTTCATTCTGAGTAACCTGTTTTCCGTGGGCTGCATTATTACCCACCAGTCGAATAACATTAATTTCCCGGAATATGGCAGGGCGGAGGATGTCTTTAAAGCATTGTTGATGCATCAAAGAACTTAGTCGGGTGTCGTATGGTTTTTCCAGGTCAGAATCATTGGTATACAGCCAGTTTATAGCAAATTCCAAGGCACTCCTGCATAGAATAGCACAAGCCTTTGGTGAGGTCAGGGTGAGTCGTTCCGCTTCCATTGCATCTTTAT
>JAOZTO010000453.1 GCA_029942265.1 Desulfocapsa sp. | reverse complement strand
AGTGCGAAGGGGAGAAGGCCGCCACGGAGGTATTCGTCAAACAGGTAGCCGTGGCGCAGATGGTCGCCGGTCCAGTTCTGTTCGATAATATCCTGCATGCTGAGTGTCGGCAGCAGAACTTCATTGTTGAAGTAGATGTATTCTCTAAGGGAAAAGAGAGGCAGTTTCAGAATACGAACACGACGGGACAGGTCATAGGCAGATTGGGCAATAGCCAGAGCTACTGAACTCGTGAATATGATTTTTAATCCCAGCGAGTCGTATATCTTTTTGAGTTGAGCGTCGTAGTTTTTCTGGAAATGGATTTCATCAAGCAGCAACAATTCAATTTTGAGGGTTTGTTGTAAGTATTTGGCAATTTGAAAAAGATCATCAGAGGTGATGGTATCCACGGAAATATAAAAAGTGTCTTTCCGGTCTATCAGGAGCTGTTTTAGGAGAACGGTTTTGCCAGCCCCACGAGGCCCGATTATTCCAGTAAAATGCTTTCCATGCGAATTTTTCAGGCTTTGGTAAAGCAGGCGCTGGCGAGTGTGTTTTTTTCCCTCTTGCCTAGCTAACTGATCCAGCTCGAGAAGGTAATTTATCTCCATGACATATTTCCTATAGGTTTGTAGGTAATTTGGAAACTCATTTTACAAAATGATATACATTTTGTCAAATGAGTTTCCAAAATGCTCGTTTATAGGCAGGAAATCTAGGCGTGAGAAAAATCAGTACTTCAAGCCAACTCGTTCACGAACCAGATCAAGAGTAGGTGTTGCTTTTTCACGGGCACGATCGGCACCTTTTTTTAAAATTACTCGAAGCATTTCCGGGTCATTTAGAAATTCACTTTTTTTCTGTCGTGCAGCTGCATAGTAATCGCTGATCAACTCAAGTAGTTCCAGCTTAATATATCCATAAGCCGCGCCACCATCCACGTAAAGTTTTCGCACCTCCTGCACCCTTTCCGGAGTAGCAAAGAGTGTAAACAATGTGTAAAGGTTGCAGCTGTCAGGATCTTTGGGGTCATCAACAGGTATTGCATCTGTTGCAATGGACATCACCTTTTTCTTCAGTGCTTTTCCTTCAAGAAAGATGGGGATAGTGTTTCCGTATGATTTTGACATCTTCATACCGTCAAGCCCCGGGACAGTCGCTGTGCTTTCACTGATAGCCGGTTCGGGAACGACAAAGGTTTCGCCAAAGGTATTGTTAAACTTCTGGGCGATATCTCTTGCCACTTCCAGATGCTGTTTCTGGTCTTTTCCCACAGGAACCCGATCCGCCTGATACAGAAGAATATCCGCAGCCATAAGTACCGGATAAGAAAACAGACCGTGACTGGCTTCAATTCCTTTTGCCACCTTATCTTTATACGAGTGGCAACGCTCCATTAGCCCCATGGGAGTTAGTGTCGAGAGTATCCATGTTAATTCACATACTTCCGGAACATCGGACTGTACCCAGAACGTACATTTATCAGGATCAAGCCCTAATGCAAGAAAATCTGCTGCGGCTTCCAACGTTCCTGTTGCAAGTTTCTGTTTATCGTGAACAGATGTAAGTGCATGAAGATCAACGATAAAGACATAGAGATCGGAATTTTCCATATTGGCAATCATGGTTTTCATCATGCCGAAGTAGTTGCCTATGTGAAGCTGTCCTGATGGTTGGATACCGGATAGAATTTTCATGGTGTTTTTTGTTTTAAGTGTAAAGTGTTAGGTTTTTGATTTTGAGTGTTTTGAGCATACTACCTTAGTTAAAAACGAAAAAAAAGGGGAATCCGAAATTCATCGGATTCCCCTTTTTATCTTCTGTCTATTTTAGGTGACAGCGATATTCTAATGTTGTTTATTTTTTATCGTCTTCTTTCACTTCTTCAAAGTCAGCGTCAACAACATCATCATCCTGTTTTGCCTGTTCTCCACCGGCAGCACCAGCCGCATCAGCGCCACCTGCTGCATCAGGAGTTTCCTGAGAAGCTTGGGCGTACATGATTTCAGCAAGTTTATGAGAGGCTTTCGTCAACTCCTCGATGGCGGCGTTAATAGCATCAGTATCATCACCTTCTACTGTCTTTTTAACGTTTTCGATTTCACGTTCCACAGTGCCTTTTGTCTCATCATCAACCTTATCACCCAAATCTTTCAGTGATTTTTCTGAGGCATGCATCAAACCATCGGCATTATTGCGAGCATCAACCAGTTCTTTTCGTTTCTTATCTTCTTCAGCATGCTCTTCGGCATCCTGTTTCATCTTCTCGATTTCATCTTCAGACAAGCCGGAAGATGCTGTGATACGAATGGACTGTTCTTTGTTTGTTCCCATATCTTTAGCAGAAACATTCAAAATTCCGTTAGCATCAAGATCAAAAGAAACCTCAATCTGAGGCAC
>JAOZTO010000452.1 GCA_029942265.1 Desulfocapsa sp. | reverse complement strand
GGGGCTGATGCAATTTTTTGTGGTCTTACACATTTTTCGGCAAGAGCAAAAGCCAAGAATTTTACCCTGCCTGAACTTGAACGTATAGTCGGATATGCTCATTCATATCAGAAAAAAGTATATGTAGCATTGAATACATTACTCAAAGAATCTGAATTGGTACAGGTAGTTGAAACACTCAGCGAACTGGCTCGTCTTGAAATCGATGGGCTGATCATTCAGGATTTTGGTTTGTATCATCTTGCTCGAACATATTTCCCTGAGATTTCACTCCACGCATCAACGCAGATGGTTGTTCATAACCTGGCCGGAGTGCAGATGCTTGAAAGCTTAGGTTTTGAACGAGCTGTTCTTGCAAGAGAGCTTTCTCTTGATGAAATCGCGTATATAGGCAAAAACAGCACTCTTGAACTCGAACATTTTATCCATGGCGCACTCTGTTATTCGCTATCAGGGCACTGTCTTTTTTCTTCATATATAGATGGTAGAAGCGGCAATAGGGGGCGTTGTATTCAACCTTGTAGGAGAAAATATCACCACAATCAAGATTCTGCATTTTATTTTTCAACCAGTGATTTTTCGGCACTTGAAAATATTCCTGCCCTTGCTCAGGCTGGAGTTATAAGCCTTAAAATTGAAGGTCGTATGAAAAGTGCTGAATATGTTGCTTCAGTTGTCTCGGCTTATCGAACTGTAATTGATGCTAAACCAGGAAATGAAAAAAATGCACTGGCACTTGCAAAACAGAAACTTGAAAGTGCAATGGGAAGGAAAAGTAGTTCGGGGTTTTTACATGGTTCTAGTGCAGATATTGTCCTTTCAAAGTTAAAGGGAGGTATCGGTAAGATAATAGGAAAAGTTACCAGTATTCAACACAAATCGATCTCTTTTCATAGCAGTGAAACACTTCATGTAGGTGACAGAGTAAGAATTCAACCAGGGAATGACAGGGCAGGACAGGGTTTTACAATTCGTGAACTGTACTCTGGTAAACGATCTGTGAAACGGACTGGAAAAAACACACTTGTGACACTTCCGCTTCCTGTGACTGCAAAAGTGCATACTGGTGACATGATCTTTAAGCTTGCTACAGGAAAAGTGTTTTCCATGAGCGAAGAGGCGTGCAAAAGAAGATTAAGTGCGGCACCTGTTAAAAACAATGATGTTATCCTGAAAATTGAATGCGATGAAACAGCATCGCTATTGTCTATCACAGCATCCGTAAAAAACGTAATAGAACAAAAACAATATCAGGTGGAAATGATCCCAGCACAGCGTACTCCCCTGAATAAAGAAATCCTAAAAAAAGTTTTTTCTCATACCGGACACCCAGAATTACGCCTAGCTGAATTACAAGTAGGTGTACTACCAGAAGTTGTGATAAAGCCAAGCCGACTAAAAGAAATCCGGCGTGATTTTTATACCCAATTAAATAGTTGTGTGGAAAATGTGCTACGAACAGAGGAAGTACAAAAAATACAAAACATTAAGTCAAGGATTGAACACAGCCCGAGCGCAGAACGTAATGAACGCTCTCGAAAGGTATATATCGTTAGCGATTATTTGGCTGATGTTTATAGTATGAAGAATCATTCAGAGTTACAGTTTGTTTTTCCTTTAAATCGTCTGTTTATTCAAAAAGTAGCAGATGCAGGTCTAAAACAGAATGAGTTTAGTCAAATTGTATGGGATATACCTTCAATACTGTTTGATGACAATTGGGCTGTGATGGATGCAATGGTTGTGGAATTACTTAACAGTGGATGTAATCGTTTTCGAGCCAACAACATTGCTCATTTTACATTTTTCAACGGGAAGTGTGATGTCGAAATTATTGGAGGATCGTGGCTCTATGTGTTGAATAGTCAGTCTGCTTCAGTTATGCATGATCTTGGGTGTATTAGTTGTTCGTTATCCATTGAGGATGATAAAATAAATATACGATCTTTATTGCAAAGCGTATCTTCTGATAAACTTATTGTTTGTGTATATGGGCCAATCGATTTGTTCACATCCAGGATTCAAAGTTCAATAAAAAGTAAAGAATTTTCCTTACAAGATGATAAGGGGGAGTTGCTTTTTCTAAAGCACAATGATGGCTTGACAACAACACGTGCTGAAAAACCTTTCTCCCTGTTAGGGAACTTAAAGGAATTACGGGAAATGGGAGATCCTGATGTTGTTGTGGATTTACGTGGGATTGGTTTTGACACCTCTGCTGGAAAAAAGATAATGAAGGCTTTTAGTCAAGATATCGAACTTTCGGATACAACGGCATTTAATTTTAAGAGAGGGCTTGAGTAAGTTGATCAGTAAATATTCGGGTTGGGCTCAAAACAGCCCAGACCACTGAATTGTAAATGTTTGGATAGTGCCCCAGGTTCGTTTGATCCGGCTTGTGAACTATATT
>JAOZTO010000451.1 GCA_029942265.1 Desulfocapsa sp. | reverse complement strand
CGTCGGGCTCATAACCCGAAGGTCGAAAGTTCAAATCTTTCCCCCGCTACCACAAATTCAAGGACTTAGGAGATTTTCTCCTAAGTCCTTTTTTGTTGTGGGGTAAAAATGGGGTAAATTTTCACCCCATGGCTTCACGGCCTAATTCAGAATTCGCCTCAAATGTTTCCGGTAAGTATGTATTTTTCATAAATGCGGAACCATCACTACGAGTTTCTTTTTTCGTCCAAGAATAATACCTGGTATAAATCATTTGTAACGATCCATGCCCCATCATCCTCTGTACCCAACCTAAGTCCTCACCTGCGTCTATCATCAAAGTGGCAAAAGTATGCCTTGTTTGACTGGGTGGACGATAAGTAAGACCAACTTTTTTCAATGCAGGTTTCCAGATGACTTCCCGTATATGGTCAGGTGTCATTAACTTCCCTCTTATATCGCGAAAAGCATACAGATCGTTATCCACTATTTTTTTATGACGTTGTAATGCGTCACAAACTGGTGGCAACATATCAATCTCACGCTGAGATTTAGCTGTTTTAGGGCGACCTTCTTCACCATAAACCAATGTTTCTCTGACTTTAATCAGCTTTCGTTGGAAATCAATTTGATGCCACTTCAGTGCTGCCATTTCCCCAAACCGCATACCAGTAAAGAACGCTACCTTAAAAAAAGGTAGATAGTGTTTATTTACACCGGTGAAAAACAAATTCACCTCGTCAATGTTTAGTGGAAAAATATCCGGTTCAGTAACCGATAAATTTTGAACATCATTCATCGGATTCTCAGAGATATATCCCTGACGTTTAGCAAAATCAAACACGCTTCGCACTGGTACTAATATATTATTAACCCTCTTAGGACCACATTCGAGCTGATCAACAAATTTATCGATTTTTTTAAGATCAATGCTACATATTGGTATATTGCCAAAAAACGGTAGCACCTTTGAATTCATGGTACTTTTCCAGTCACGCCAAGTAGAACTTTTCAGCTGATCCTTTTTAATCCACACCTTTTGACGAGTACGCCACTCAAGAGCCACTTCACCGAATAAAACAGCACCTTCTTCAGTGGGATGAACCTGATCTTCTGGTTGCGGTAAGTCCAAACTACCATTTAGAAGAATCTCTTTAAGGTACTCATCTCGCAACTTCCGAGCTTCTGTTACTGAGCTTGAAAGGGCTTTCCGATAACGCTTTCCACCAATCATTGCTCTGAAATACCACGTGCCTCTTCGCTGTAGTAAATGATGATTTTTATCTCTTTTTGCCATGTTATATCCTCCACTTCCTTTTGGAATTGGTCGATATCACAGACTTCTCTCTTTTGTTGTGGGTTGTTTTCTGTTTCTTTTTTTTCTCCTTATTATGCAGATTATTTTTTTCCAGCTCAAGTATAGCACTTACTGGATATAAAACCCTCGATGTTAACGGGAGTTGGAAAAAAGGGATAATCCCTTTTTCCCTCCAACTCTTCACGGTACTTTCCGTTACCTTCCATCTCGTGGCTACCTCTTTCTGACTGTAGTACATTTTTGTCTCAACATCATTTTTTTTCATGGTGGTACCCTATCCACCAGCCTCGCCAAGATCCCGCTAAGTATGGCATAAAGTGTTTGTTCCGGGATGATTCATAGGCCAATGGTCATACAATTTTTCCTATAGAGGGGTACTGACAGTACCCCTCTGTTCCATAGCCTATAAATTATTTTACAGTATCATCATCCTCTGCCCCGACTTCACCCTGAAAATCATTAGGAGCACCACTAACTTCTGGCTGCACGCCTATTTCTCCATCGACATCTTTCACTTGAGGAACAGCTGGCTGTTGCTGTTTTTTTTCAGTGGGAGTAACACTTTTTGCCGGGTCACTAGGCTTAGTCGCATTAAAAGAAACACCAACCCAGTGCCGTGTTGAGCCACTGTGTGATTGTACAAAACCCTGTTCTTTAAAAAGAGAAGAAAAAGAACGCTTCTTCTCAGGATCCAGAGAGTTATTCTCACAAAAGACAATATATTTTTGATACATGTCTTTCAGGGCAATATTCTCACCTGCCACCTTGCTGCAAAATTCACGAGTAAAGATCTTTACACTGTTACCATCTTGCAGATATAAATCAGTTGCATCAAGGACCGCCTGTGGCACAGGCACAGGTCGAACATTGCTATCATTGTCTAGAAGTCGTGAATAATAATCCCCTGCATGGCGTACCAAAAGAGCCAGAACCCCCTCACGCTCTTCCAACAACTCACTAAGCAAACGTGGGTTTGGCTTATCGAATTTTGCATTAAATGGGATAATACGTATACGTCGTGCGATACCATCATCCGTACCAGTAATTTCTGGTAGATAATTGGTGGCGATTAAAATCTTTCCAACGACATGAAACTCAACGCTATTCTTATATAATTGT
>JAOZTO010000450.1 GCA_029942265.1 Desulfocapsa sp. | reverse complement strand
ATAAATTCAAAAACAAATTATCCTTATCGCAATACACTCTTTTATCTCCTTACGGCTTTTCTTATGAAAATTGTTATCATTGCACTTACCACTGGCGGTAAAAAGCTTGCTGAAAAAATTTTGGCTTTGCAAGCCGATTGTTTTTTTGATAAAAGAGACATACCTGTTTTTGAAAAAATTTCTGACTGCTGGAAACAGCGTGTTGATGGAATAATCTGCATAATGGCTACTGGTATTGTTGTTCGCGCGATCAACTCACTATGCCATGATAAAACAAAAGATCCTTGCATTCTTGTCTTAGATGAAAAGGGGCAATTTGTTATCAGTCTTCTCTCTGGTCATCTTGGTGGAGGAAACCAGCTTGCCACAAAGATTGCTACACAAATTGGAGCACAGGCCGTAATCACCACAGCATCTGATGTTACAGGACATACAGCCCTTGATCTGTGGGCAAAAAAAAATAATTTGTTTGTAGAAAACAGTAAAAAACTTACTGAAAAGTCAGCTCACCTTATAAACACTGGAAAAATTAAAATTTATTCAGATTGCACCATCGAAAGCCTGCCCGATGATTTTGAACAGGTTACAGAACATGATTGTGCCGATATTATAGTTTCGCATACTGTTTTTCCTCGGTGTGACGCACTGTTTCTCCGTCCTGGTAACTTAGCTGTTGGAATAGGATGTAATAGAAATACACCACAACATGCTATTCATAAAGCGGTGCACGAACTTTTTGTTGAGTACAGATTTTCAATGGATTCTATTCATTTTTTTGCATCCATTGATCTAAAAAATGATGAACAGGGTCTGCTAAATTTTGCAACAAAAGAAGATGTGGTAATAAAATTTTATAACAAAGACCAGCTAAATGGTGTAGAGAATGTTTCGATATCTACGGCTGTTTTAAAAGCAACAGGTGCAAAAGGTGTGGCCGAACCAGCTGCAATTCTTGCGGCAGGATCTGCAACAGGCACAGGAAAACTTATAGTAAGGAAAAAAAAATGGAAAGACGTAACAGCAGCAGTCGCCATAAAAGAGATACATCTTGTGGCCTGATTTCAGTGGTTGGAACAGGTATTGGCAGTGCTGATAATTTAACACCGCGTGCCATAAAGGCAATCACGACCGCAGATACTGTTGTAGGATATTCTACTTACCTTGACCTTATTCCTGATTTGCTTCAAGGAAAAGAGGTGATAACGTCAGCCATGATGCAGGAAGTTGATCGTTGTAGCAAAGCCTTTGATCTTGCAGAAAATGGAAAGCATGTGGTGCTTGTTTCTGGTGGTGACCCAGGTATTTATGGAATGGCTGGTCTTATCCTTGAGATTGCTTCAAAACGTAATAGTAAAGTGGCAATTGATGTAATTCCAGGAATTGCAGCTGTTAACGGCTGTGCTGCGATTCTTGGTGCTCCATTAATGCATGATTTTGCAGCAATCAGCCTATCAGATTTGCTCACGCCGTGGGAAGTGATTGTAAAAAGACTTAACGCAGCAGCAAGTGCTGATTTTGTAATTGCACTCTATAATCCAAAGTCAAAAAAACGAACAGAACAGATCGTTGAGGCAAGGAACATTATTCTATCTCATCGAAGCAAAGATACCCCAGTAGGTATTGTGACAGCTGCAAGCAGAGAAAATGAGGTGATACGATTAAGTTCCCTTGAAAACATGCTTGAAGAAACTATTGGTATGCAATCCACAGTAATTATTGGCAACTCAACTACTTTTTCATGGAATGGCTATATGATAACCCCTAGAGGATATAGGGATAAATATCAGCTAAACAAGTAATAATGCACAAAAAGATCGCCTTACTTCGTCACGGTAAAACTGGGTTTTCAGGCAAGTATGTAGGTTCTCTTGATGTTGACTTGTCCGATTCTGGCAGGGATCAAATTAAAGCGCTCGGTAAACGCCTTGATACGTATTCATATGAAAAAATAATTTCCAGCACCATGCTTCGCTGTAGGCAGAGTTCTGAAATATTATTTCCCAATCGTACGGTCTGTTACGATAATGATTTACGAGAAATAGATTTTGGTCGTTGGGAGGGAATGACTTTTCAGGAAATTTCCAAAACTGATCCAGATTTGGTCGATTTGTGGAGTAACGAGGGAATGGATTATTGCTTTCCAGATGGAGAATGCATAAATGATTTTACAAGCAGAATATATCTTTTTGCTGATCGCCTGAAAGTATGTCCAGAAAATAACATTATAGTAATTAGCCATGGTGGTGTTATCCGGACATTACTCTGTTATTTTTTAAATATTAGCCCATCAAAGTATCTTTTGTTTCAGGTTAATAAAGGACATTTTTCCACAATCGATCTCTTTGACAAAGGTGCAGTGCTAACAGGATTTAACCTATAATACAACCGTAAGCGCTCCATGAACACCACCCTGCACGATCTCGAAGTACCCGATATACCAA
>JAOZTO010000449.1 GCA_029942265.1 Desulfocapsa sp. | reverse complement strand
CCTACAGTTGCAACAAGGGTGTCTTCCGAACGTACCAGACAATTCTTTGTGTCCTCTAAGAGAACATCCCCTGAAGTAACATTTCCGTCATCATCCTTAGAGGAAACTTCCCAGAGTGCATGCCAGGAACCGATATCACTCCAATCAAGATCAGCAGCAACAACAGCAGCACATTTTGTTTTTTCCATAAGCGCATAATCGATAGAATCACTGGGAGAGCGCATCATAGCACCCTCATCTAATCTAAAAAAATTCCCGTCACGCTTCCCCAGCAGAACCGATTCCCGCATACAGGAAAGAATTTCTGGCGCATATTTTTCTATCTCATAACGGAATGTTTTAATGGAAAAAGCAAACATACCGCTATTCCAAAAGTAATTCCCCTTATCAATATAGGCTTTTGCTGTATCAAGATCAGGTTTTTCGCAAAAGGACAGCACAGAACTCCCCTCGCCCTGTTCGATATACCCGTAACCAGTTTCAGGATGTTGTGGTTCGATACCAAATGTGACGATCTTTCCACTTATCGCAAGTTCAATAGCTTTTGCAACAGCTTCCTGAAATGATTCCTTACGAAGAATCAGGTGATCGGCTGGCAGGACAAGCAATATCGTGTCTTCCCCAAATTCAGCAGCGCAAAACTCTACCGCCCCACACACCGCCGGTGCGGTATTCCGACCAATCGGCTCAAGAAGGATATTACAATCCTCCTCAAACCCAAGACTATTCACCTGACGATGAGTAATAAAACGATGTTCCTCACCGACCACAAGCAGTGCAGGCAACACTTCTTTAAGCTGAGCCACCCGTAGCACTGTTGTCTGCAACAGAGACGTTTCATCTATAAGCCCTAAAAGTTGTTTCGGATACAATTCACGGGATAGCGGCCACAGGCGGGAACCAGTCCCACCGGCAAGAATAACGGGTTGAATTTTAGGCATTCGTTCGATTCCTTTTATGAATTTATAATCTGTAGTAGTTCTACAGTCTTTTCATGAACCAACTTTTGGTTTCCACGACTTTCCACATTCAAACGCAGCAGTGGTTCTGTATTTGATTTTCTGATATTAAATCGGTATTCCGGGAAAGACACAGAAAGACCATCGGTATAATCTTTCTCACCTGCTTGAAAAATTTTCTCAATTCTTTCAATAACAGCATCTGGATCTTCAACAACAGTGTTAATCTCTCCAGAAACAGGATATGAAGCCCTACATTCCATAACTAATGAGGAGAGCGTCACTTGTTTACGACTGAGTAGCGAAGCTACAAGTAACCAGGGAATCATCCCGGAATCGCAATACCCAAAACTTCTAAAATAGTGATGGGCAGACATTTCGCCACCATAAACAGCATCTTCCTGTCGCATGCGTTCTTTAATAAAAGCATGCCCGGTCTGAGCCATTACAGGAATGCCCCCCGCAGCCGTTACCAGCTCTCTTGTGTTCCAGATAAGACGTGGATCATGAAGAATCTTTCCACCGGGATTTTGATTGAGCAGTTCAAGGGCGAGTAAAGCAACGACATAATACCCTTCAATAAAATCTCCCTTTTCATCCCAGAAGAAACAACGATCAAAGTCCCCATCCCATGCCACTCCCATGTCAGCATTATGTTCGCGAACAAGCCTGGCAGTTTCTTCGCGTTTTTCTGGAAGTAATGGATTGGGAACACCATTTGGAAATGTGCCATCAGGCTCATGAAACGCTTTAACAAATTTAAATGGAAGCTCTTTTTCAAGGAGATCGACCACGGGAGCCGCAGATCCATTACCATTATTCACTACCACTTTCAAAGGTGCCAATTCATCCTTATTCACATACCCAAGAAGGTGCTCAATATAGGCCGTCTTATCTTTTGCAAAAACCTCACTTCCCACTGAATCAGCGTGTGGTGGCAACTCTCCCCGAACAATTAACTCTGCTATTTTCTTTAATCCGGAATCTCCAGTTACAGGACGCGCCCCAACAGTAACAAATTTCATACCGTTATAATCAGCCGGATTATGACTTGCAGTAACAACAATACCGCCATCCACGCCTTCAGACTCAAGGCTGAAAGCTGCATGATAGATCTCTTCTGTTCCACAAAGACCCAGGTTAAGCACATCCACTCCTGATTCCAGCAATCCTTGAATCAACGCCCTAGTGAGTTCTGGACTGCTAAGCCTAATATCATGCCCCACAGCCACTTTCCGTGGTTTAAAAACAGCGGAAAATGATCTACCTATTTTTCGTGCAAGCTCAGGGTTTAGTTCATCTGGTACTTTTCCACGAATATCATAGGCTTTGAAGCAGGGAGGGGTATTGAGACTCATACATATATCCTAATTAAAAGTATTAGTGTTTTTATTAAAAATAAATATTATACTTGGTAAATATTCGGGTTGGGTTCAAAAATAGGCTTAACCACTGAACTGTAAATGTTTGGATAGTGCCCCAGGT
>JAOZTO010000448.1 GCA_029942265.1 Desulfocapsa sp. | reverse complement strand
CGAACCCGAATATTTACTCTTGAATAGTCTAATTCAAGGCATTTTCCAGATTATAAAGAATTTTGTTGAAAATATCCAGCCTAGAGATTTTGGGATAGTTTTTTCTCGATATAGAGGATTACAAGGTAGGTTGTTGGTACGTATCAGGTTCTTTTTTTTATGCAATATGCTATTGTGAAATAATTAAGGTAACCTTAAGTGGAAATTATTTTTTTAATGATATTTCACCAAAAATTTTTGAGAATATATCCATGGATCAGTCACAAACATTTATTGCAAATTCAGCATTCAAAGTAGAGGAATTTGGCAATGAAATATTGCTATATGCCGTTTCAACAACCAAGGGAATGTATCTCAATGAAACAGCCTATTTGGTTTGGGAGATGTGCGGTAAGGGACATTCAGTAAAAGATATTATTGCAACTTTGGAGGATGCGTACCCACAACAGAAAGAATCAATTTCGGAAGATGTTTTATCAACAATTGAATCTCTTGTTGATTCCGGAGCTATACATGCCAGCAATGAATAAAACAAGTAGTTGTACAGTTGGGTTTTGTGATCAGTTTGTCCATATTCAATCATATGGAGTTGAAGCTGAAAAAATTGTGAATTTTCTTTGCTGTGATTTGCAGCAGGATTCAAAGGCGCCATCTATCGCAAAGTATGATGTAATGTCCGTTGGCTCGAAGCCGATTTTTTCGTTATGGTATGAAGGGAATAAAATTTACGATGGTGAATCCAAGTATGACCTAGCATACGCACTTATTAATGAGATAATTCATCATTGCATAGTAAATAACAATAAGGGGCATGTTATCCATGCCGCAGCAATTACTTCCGGTAAGGGGGGAATTTTGCTTCCTGGAGAAAGCGGATCTGGAAAAAGCACATTTACTACCTGGTTGGTATCAAAGGGATATGGATATTTGACCGATGAGCTTGTTGTTATCACAGAAAAAACGCATCGTATTGTTCCGTTCACCCGTCCGTTATCTATAAAAAAAGGTTCCGTATCAGTTGTTTCATCCTTTGTAAATCCTGATCCACAGCATATGATCACTGGCCGCAATGGATCAATGCTTGCTCATCGTTGTGTTAATAGTAATTTTGAAGTAGATACTCCTCCCCTGACTCTTATTTTGTTTCCCAAATATCAACCCAATAGTCCACTTGAGTTAAAACGAATAAGCCCTGCAATAGCCTGTGCTAAATTGATGGAATGTTATGTGAATGCACGCAATATTCCTGGGCATGGTATTGGGACTCTTGCCGATTTAATCAGAAATACCCAAGTGTATCAATTGACATATGGTACCTTCGATGGAATACAGAAGTTACTCGGCGATACGTTCGAGGAATTTTCATGCCTTCCATAATTCTAAGCCTTTGTTCCCGTGTAGAAAGCCATACGCAACAACGTATCCAACTAGAAGCTGCTGTAAATTATTTCAATAGATGGGATGATTTACTGTTTGAGGCCGAGACACATGGGATGGGGCCATTGCTCTATAAGCATCTGCAATTGGTTCAAGGAGATATTCCCACATCATTTATGCGTGGTTTGAAGTTTCTTTGCCTTCGCCATAAACAGGCAAATGCAGTACTTATGGATAGTTTGTATCATATACTGGAAATTCTTCAAAAAGAGGGCATTCCCTGTTTGATTCTTAAGGGAGCAGCCCTGTGTCAAACCCTTTATCCAGAGATATCTTTGCGTCCAATGCGTGATATCGACCTGCTTTTTTCTAAAGAAGATGTGCAGCAGGCTCATATGCTAATCAAAAAGTCCGGTTATTGTGATTCCGATGAAATCCTACCGGAAGGATATTATCACTTACCCCCGCTTCTTCAAAAACGTGACGGAATGCAGGTGTGTATCGAATTGCACCAGGGGATTTTCCCTTCTGAGCCTCCTTATTATCAGGAGTTTGATTTTTCTGAAATATATAAAAACAGTCATGTATTCACAATCAAAAATTTAACAGCCCATACACTCGCAGCCGAGGAAATGCTATGGCATCTTTATCAGCATGGATTCCATGCTCCCCTTACCTATGAATCTTTTAAATTAATATCAGTCGCAGATGTTGTTAGTTTGGTTGAAAAAAAAGGTGCTGATCTTGATTGGCTACGAATCAAAGATTTGTATCCATTGTTATTTAAAGCAATGCCGTTTTTTCATTATCTAACACCTTGGAACGATAATGTAGTTCCAGAAGAAATCTTGCCCAAAGGTACTGTTCCAGCAGCAGTAGGGGCGTCGTTTTTAGGGTGGCCTAAGGTCAAAATAAAAGGTGAGAGAAAAATAAAATCTGTCGAAATGTTTAAGTGTACTTTCTGGCCATCTCAGTGGTGGATGAAATTATATTATGGTGTTGATGGTTTATTTGAATCTATCTGGTGTAGAATTATCCAGCATCCGATTCATATTCTTCGATGGGTGAA
>JAOZTO010000447.1 GCA_029942265.1 Desulfocapsa sp. | reverse complement strand
AGAGCCAATGCCCATGTACAGACTGCAATGGTAAAAAGAGCAATGAGATAAACTGTTATATTTAAAACTTTTTCAACAGTTGGCGGCAGCCTTGACGTGACCGCTGTCACACGAACATGGCCTCTGTTTGTTTCCGTATGTCCCAAGCCGAAATAGACAACGGCAACCATCACAAAAACGGCGATTTCCCCTACACCGTGTATAGGCATTGACAAACCACGGCTGACAAAATCGATTGTAAGCAGAAGCATTATTGCACAGAGCAGCCAGCCGCTGATTTCACCCAGCCACTGATTTATTTTCACTATCGTTTTTCGTACCATTTTCTTTCCTTGATACCTTTGTCGCGCATTTAAAGAGTGCCTTGAATAATAAGCATTTCCTTCAAATCGAGGCGTGGAAAAATTTTTCACGTAACGAAGAGTTGGGATGAAAAGGCAATTATTCAAGGTAGCCTAAAGTGTGATGGATTCGTAAAAATTTGCCATCAAAAATATATGTTCAGAGTATTTCAATCCTGCATTGAAATACTCTGAATGTTAACGCAAACCGTAAGTTATTGGTTGTCACGTTCCATGGCATCATGAAGGAAGCCCTGTAATTGCTTTAAAACTTCTTCTCCGTTTATTCCTGCTTCATTGGCTTCTTTTACCCATTCTTCCTTCAATTCTTTGATGGCTGGCATATTTACCCACTTTTCGATGTCAGCTGGAGATGCAGCAGTAATAATAGCACCCATTTCTTTCTGAGCCGCTTCAGTTTTTGCCCATTCATCATTGTATAATTTTTCAAATCTCACTGCGGCAGATTTACCAGCTGCGGTGAGCTGAGTTTGGATTTCTTTTGGCAGGCTGTTCCATTTGTCTGCATTGATTGCATAAATAAATGGAACACCAATCCACATTTCTTTCATTGTGAATATATTTTTTGCAACTTCATCCAATTTGGTTCTATGCTCGCCATCTCTATTTGTATAGACACCATCAATTGCACCGGTTTGCAGTGCCATATAACAATCACCCCATGGTACAGAAACAGGAATTGCGCCGGCACCTTTTAGCTGACCGAGCCACCATCGACTTGCAGCACGTATCTTCTTGCCCTTAAAATCTTCAAATTTTGTAAATGGTTTTGTTGAAACAACAGATACAGGAAGGACAGTGTTGGTATGGATAGGATGAATCTTTAAAGCATCAAGTTCGGCTTTCAGGGCTGGGATTTCGTTAAAGCTTTTTGCATAAAACCAACTCATATTGGAGAATTTCTTTGGGCCTTGTGGAAATAGTGCAAAGGCACCAAAGGCTCTCATCTGTTTTGGATAGTAGTTGGAATTGATATATCCGATGTCAACGATGCCATCTTGTATTCCACGCAGAATTTCTTTTGCTTTTAAGAGTGATCCACCCCAATGAACTTTTACCTTTACATTGCCGTTGGTATGTTTCTCAATTTCTTCAACCAGGATTTTCACACCGTTTCCTCTAAGACCCACAGGAGCAGTGGAATCGGCTAGCGTCAACGTAATCTGTTTTGCATTAACACTGGCAACTGTGAATAGGAAGAATGCGGCTCCAGCGAGGGCTATGCTTGTAAATCTTTTAAGTTTTCCATTTATCATTTGGTGTCTCCATTTGGTTAGGGTAATATTTCAAGCATTGTCAGGGCTTAGTTATGTGATCTCTTGGGTACCTCCATAGCTGTAGTGCAGTTTGTTGGGTGTCTTCGTTTAACTTCTGTTTGTAAGGATAGATCCTGAATAGGTTTTTTGCACTTCTCCCTTGCTGATTGCAGGGATTCCATTAACAAAGACCCAGTCAAGTCCCGTGGCGAATTGGGCTGGGTTGTTAAATGAGGAGTTGTCGATAAACTGATCCTTATTGAAAATAAGTAAATCAGCGTAGTATCCTTTTTTTATCAAACCACGTTTCTGTAGCTGCAAAATACTTGCAGGTTTCGAAGTCATACGTTCAATTGCAATTTCAAAAGGAAAAAGTTTTTTCTCTTTTGAATAGTGATTTATCACCCGTGGAAACGTCCCAAATGCGCGAGGATGAGGATGCTTTCCAAGAACTCCATCGCTCCCGACACTATGAAGGTGATGGGTCATGGCACGTGCAATATCATCCTCGGATATTGCATGGTAAATTGCCATTACCTGTAGTTTTTCTTCAGTTAATAGGGAAAGAACTGCTTCTTCGACGGGAAAATTCTTAATATCAGCTAGCTGTGCGATTGTTTTTCCAGTTACTTCCTGATTCTGATCACCCATCACAGATGCAATTTTTATTGCGTGAATTCCTCCCCGCGATTCAATAGTTTCTACGATTGCCGCTAAAATTCTTTTTCGGTTTTCTGCGTCCTTGACTCGAATTGCGAAATCATTAAATCCTCCTTCTACCGCCCATCCTGGCAGCAACAAAGAGAGAGTTGTGTTTGATGCGTCATAGGGGTATTGATC
>JAOZTO010000446.1 GCA_029942265.1 Desulfocapsa sp. | reverse complement strand
GTCCTGACTGAGCGACAATTAGAATTCCCCTCGTGTGGGGATATTGTTGATCATTGTAACTCCTGATTTTCATGGAGGTTGCGATGGTCACGGATGGACGCGTCAAAGAACTTCGGCGACTGCTTGGGATGGGCAGGACTCTGGCCGATTCGGCAAGGATGGCGGAAATGAGCGAGAAAGCGGCACGGAAATACCGCGACGATGACGGACTGCCGTCGCAGAAGAAGACGGCTCGGACGTATCGCACTCGGGCCGATCCCTTCGAAGGCGTCTGGGCCGAAGTTCAGGAGCGGCTCGAAACAGAGCCGAAGCTGAAAGCCAGGACATTATTCGAATGGTTGCAGATCACTCACGAAGGCCGATTCCCTGATTCCACACGTCGAACGTTTGAGCGACGCGTGAACAAATGGCGAAGCCTGCATGGCCCGGGCAAAACGGTTTTCTTCAGCCAGGAGCATCATCCGGGCCGACTGGCGGCCAGTGACTTCACCGTCTGCAACGAGCTTGGTGTGAAGATCGCCGGGCAGCGATTTGAGCACACGTTCTTCCACTGTGTGCTGACGTACAGCAACGTTGAAAGCGTATCGTTGTGCTTTTCGGAGTCGTTTGAATCGCTCAGTGCCGGCATTCAGAAAGCGTTCTGGGAATTCGGTGGCGTGCCCGAACGGCATCGCAGTGATTCTCTGGCGGCGGCCGTGCGAAATCACACCAGTCGTCGCGAACTCACCGAACGGTATGCGGCTCTGATGAGTTACTACAACTGCGAAGCGGAACGCACGAACGCTCGCTGTGCCAACGAAAACGGCGACGTCGAATCGTCCAACGGCCATCTGAAGGATCGTATTGATCAGGCGTTGCTGCTGCGTGGCAGTCGGAGTTTTGACAGCCGTGAAGAATACGTTGACTTCGTGGAAGACCTGGTGAAGCGGGCCAATGACAACCGGCGGAAGAACTTTCTTGATGACCTGGCTCATCTGAATCGACTGCCCGATGAACGGCTCGACACAGACGACATACAGAAAGGTGTGAAAGTCAGTTCCAGCAGCACGATTCGCGTGCGTACCAACACGTACTCGGTTCCCAGTCGGCTGATCGGCCAGCTCGTCGACCTTCGCATCGGGGCCGAACAGATCACGGTGACTCATTACGGACACCTCATTCAGACCATGCCGCGACTGGTCGGCAAGAAGCTGGCCGCCATCAATTATCGTCACATCATCGATTCGCTCGTTCGAAAACCGGGAGCCTTCGCCAACTATCAGTACCGCGAGGAGATGTTTCCGACCAGCGGTTTTCGCATGGCGTGGGACTCGCTGCGATCCGCTCATTCAGAAAAAGTGGCCGACAAAATGTACGTGCAGATTCTGCAACTGGCAGCTCACGAAAGTCAGGACGCCGTGGCTGATGCGCTCAGGCATCTCCTGGCGACTGAACATACGCTTGATATCGAACGCGTTCGCGAACTCGTGGCGAACGCGACCAGTATTCCCGACCCGACCGACATACATGTGGAAGCACCTGATCTGTGCGAATTCGATTCTTTACTCACCACGTTCGACAAGGAGTGTCCGAACCATGACCACGACAGCAAAAAAACCGGCGACGCGAGCTTCAAGGAAGAAGGCACCACTAATCACGAAACCCGACCGGACGTCGGAGTTGACCGACCAGTTGAAGGAACTGCGTCTGCCGACAATTCGAGACCGGTTTCAGGAATCGGCAGTCCGGGCGGAGACGGAAAACCTGAGCCACCAGGCTTATCTTTCCGAACTGACGACGCTGGAATGCGAAGCTCGGCGGGTAGGCCGCATCAAACGGTTGATGACGCGATCGAGACTTCATCCCGGCAAGACATGGGACAACTTCAAGTTCAAACGGTTGCCGTTGCATGTGGCTCGGCAGTTGGAGACTTTGCGGGACGGTTCGTTCCTGGACCGTCGCGAGAATGTGCTGATTTTCGGCAAACCAGGCTCGGGGAAGAGTCACGCATTATGTGCGCTGTCGGAGCAATTGATCCTGCAGGGCCGCAGCCTGTTGTTCACGACATGCAGTCTGCTGGTGCAGCAGTTACTGATCGCCAAGCGAGACCTGCGTCTGCCGAAGATGATCAAGCAACTGTCGAGCTTCGAGGGACTCATCATCGACGATCTGGGCTACGTGCAGCAGAGCCGCGAGGAGATGGAGGTGCTGTTCACGCTTCTGGCGGAACGCTACGAACGAGGCAGCGTTCTGCTGACGAGCAATCTTGCGTTCAGCAAGTGGGACCAGATATTCAAGGACGCGATGACCACAGCCGCAGCGATCGACCGGCTGGTCCACCACAGCGTAATCATCGAACTGAACGTCCCCAGCTATCGTGTGGAAACGGCGAAGAGCAACAAAACGAAGCCGTCACCGTAGAGGAGTTTCCAAAACCCGACCGGAATTCTAGTTGTCGCTAAACCGCACGACTAATTGTCGCCGAACA
>JAOZTO010000445.1 GCA_029942265.1 Desulfocapsa sp. | reverse complement strand
GTTATCCAGAAAGACTTCAATACACAACTCAACAACCTCAAAGAGCACCTTTCAGTTGAAGACAAGATCAACAAAAAAATTATCATCAAAACCTATGATAACATTCACCTGGTTCCCATTAAAGAAATCCTTTATTGTGAATCAGACAGCAGTTACACCAGCTTTCACTTAACAACTGATCAGAAAATTATGGTTTCTTCTTCTCTAAAGGACTATGACGAGATGCTGGCTGATGATGGATTTTTCAGAGTGCACAAAACCTACCTGATTAATTTAAGATATATCCGTCGCTTCGAAAAAGCAGAAGGCGGAACAGTAGTGCTTGATGGCGAAATAAAGATACCCGTAGCCTCAAGAAAAAGAGAGCAGTTATTGGAATTATTTGAAAGAATATCTAATTGATAAGATATGGCAAAAATTGTATCAATGTTGGCCATTTTATTGTTTTCGGGGGTTACTCTGTCCATTGCCCAGGTTTACCAGGCCACTGAATGGTATAACCTGGATAGTCTCGAGACTATTTTGCCCGGTCAGCAAGGAATAGAAAAAATTAATACCCTGTATAGAATCTCTGCATCACTATGTTTTGAAGATTTTCACAAAAGTCTTCAATACGCCAATGAAGCTCTTGAACTATCAGAAAAAGCAGGATACAAAGAAGGAGTTGCTGCGGCTACAAAATTCAAAGGCCATGCCTATTATTACAATGGAGAATTCCCTAAGGCATTGGACCTTTTATGGAAATCGATGAATATGTATGAGAAATTAGGAGATGACTATCATGTTGCACGGGTGATGTTGGAAATAGGTACCGTTAACCTTGCGGCCATGAACAACGAAAAAGCAAGAGAGCTTTTGTCTATTGCTTTGCAGAGATTTAGAAAAGAAAAGGAAGATGGATCACAACTCGGTTCAGTTACTGATACTTTGTTATTATATTCCATAATTGGGAGGACTTTAAGAACTACCGGCAAATCAGATTCAGCCTTGAAAGTATATAAAACATACGTTGATATTGGGCGGAAAAATAATTTTGAGTTAACCAACCTGATGGTACATGAAGGCTTTATTTCCCTTTGTTTTTCAAATTTGAAGGAATACGACAGTGCTATATTTTATTACCGACGGGTACTTAATTATCCCGAAATAAACCAGAGCATTAAAATTTTAAAGAAGGAATACAAACGAAGGATGGCCATGGTGTATCTTGGCCTGGGAAGGATAGATTCAGCATTTTATTACCTATCCGAGGCTTATGAATCCTTGTCAAAAGAAGGTTATTTAATGCAATCACAGCTAGCTTCAATGCAATTGGGCGAATTATATTTATCAATGGGAGAAATTCCCAAAGCCAATTTCTATTTTCAACGCTCAGAAGAACTTATGGAAGAGCAGTTGATGAGGGCATCCTTCTACAGGTTTGACTCATTAAAATACACTGTTTCGTTTGGCTGGGAAGTTCTAGCACCGATTTCCAAAAAATTTATGGAGGAGTACATTTATAATAGTGCTGTGAATTTTTATAAGAAAATGTACCAGTACTACAAAACAACAGACAACCAAGGTGCATACGTAAAGTATCTCGAAAAGTACATCGAAACAAAAGATACGCTTAACAAATTAGAACGCCGGAGGGAAACAATTGAGGTTCAGACAAAATATGAAACAGAGCGTAAAGAAGAGGAAATCATTCGCCTTTCCCAGGAAAATGAACTGAAGGACTACCAGATAAAACAATCACGGATTTTCCTTTTTGGTTTGGGTGGTTTTTTGTTGCTGGGTATCGGATTTGTGGTCTTGTTTATCAGGCAAAGCAAACTAAAAGAAGAACAGGAAAGGACAAAACTTCAGCAACAGCTTTTTCGATCCCAAATGAACCCTCATTTTATTTTCAATTCATTGGGCAGCATCCAGAGTTCTATTATTAATGAAGAACCGGACAAAGCTGTTAAATATCTTTCACGGTTTTCGAAACTGATGCGGAACATCCTCGACAGCAGCCAGGAAGAAACCATTTTACTATCTGAAGAACGGTCAACCATCGAAAACTATCTAGAACTGCAAAAGATCCGCTTCCCTAAAAAATTCGACTACTCCATCGAAATGGATGAAAACATCGATACAGAAAACATAAGTATTCCTCCTATGCTTGCACAGCCCTTTATAGAAAACGCCATCGAGCATGGTATCAAACTCAAAGAAACCAAAGGGAATATCTGTGTGAGTTTTAAACTAAATGGAAATAAAATCCTGTATGAAGTGGAAGACGATGGCATTGGTAGACAAAAATCTCAGGAAATCCATCAAAAGCAGAATAGGGATCACAAATCGCTGGCAACAACAATGACACAAGAAAGAATAAAGGTTCTCAATAAAAAATTGAAACAAAAGATCACACTAGAAATTAGAGACTTGAAAGATAATACTGGAATAGGTACAGGAACTAAGGTGGTTTTTGAAATACCTATATTATCTTAATATAAATTCCTTATAATTAACAAAGTGACAAAATTTAATGAAT
>JAOZTO010000444.1 GCA_029942265.1 Desulfocapsa sp. | reverse complement strand
AGCGCCGGACTCCAAATCCGGATGCTGGGGGTTCGAGTCCCTCCTGGCCTGCCACATATGACTGTGGAGTATTACTATGGAATTGATAGGCACAAAGAGTATTGCATTAGTATCTTCCAAATCTTTTTTTAATACGATAAACGTAGACAAAAAAACCTTTGAGGTACTAAACAGAGTACTCTTTTTTTAGGCTTGATAAAGAATTTGAAATAGAATCGACAGAAGTGGTTGAGGGACATGGGTAAAAAGACAAAAGCCATCAAAAAGCAGGACTTGGACAACGAGAGGAAATCTCAATTTTCACCTGGACAAATTAAAGAATTTATTGATGAAGTTAAAGTCGAATTTACCAAGATTGTCTGGCCCGATAGAAAAACAACTCTTGGACTTACAGGGGTTGTGATTGTTTTTTCTATTTTAGCTTCGATATATTTAGGAAGTATTGACTTACTACTTGGGAAACTTATCGATTCTATTCTTCGTTAATTTGAGTGAATAGATCTATTCGTTTTATTGAACTTCGTCTGAGATGAATTTTTCAGACATTATTTTTTACTGATAATAAACTCATGGCAATTCAATGGTACATATTGCAGGTTCACTCTGGCTTTGAAGACAAAGTCAAGCTGACTCTTGAGGATAGGATCAGGAAGCAGAGACTTGAAGATTCATTTGGTGATATACTCGTTCCAACAGAGCAGGTTGTTGAAATGATAAAGGGAAAAAGAAAAACTTCCGAAAGAAAATTTTTTCCTGGATATATGCTTGTCGCCATGGATCTTAATGATACAACATGGCATGTTTTACATGACAACATGCCCCGAGTCGTTGGATTTGTTGGAGACGACGAAAACCCAGCGCCACTTCCTGATGCAGATGCGCAAAAAATTATAGAACGTATTCAAGATGGTGCTGAGGCACCGCGTCCGAAAGTAATTTTTGAAATTGGTGAAGCTGTTCGTGTCACTGATGGACCATTTGCAAACTTCCAGGGAGTTATTGACGAAGTCTTTCCCGAAAAAGGAAGAGTTAAGGTTATGGTATCTATATTTGGAAGAGACACTCCAGTTGAATTGGAATACATCCAAGTGTCTAATGCTTAATTTGCATGGTTCAATTCAGTAAAGAAGTAGGTGGAAAGAGTTTTAACGAATCCATCAATATTTAATTTTAAACAGACTCACACAGTGAGAGTAGGAGTTCAAAATGGCCAAGAAAGTTTCGGCATATATCAAATTACAGATTCCGGCCGGAAAAGCTAATCCATCACCGCCTGTAGGCCCTGCACTTGGACAGCACGGCGTGAATATAATGGAATTTTGTAAAGCATTCAATTCTAAAACTCAGGCAATGGGTGATACAATTGTTCCAGTTGTAATTACTGTTTATGCTGATAGATCGTTTAGCTATATTACTAAAACTCCTCCAGCATCTATATTATTAATGAAAGCTGCTGGTTTACAGAAAGCGTCTTCTAACCCAAAAACTGAACGTGTTGCTGAAATCGGTATGGATAAGATACGTGAAATTGCTGAAACTAAAATGCCGGATTTAAATGCGTATGATTTGGAAGCTGCCAGTAAAATCATTTCAGGTACAGCCAAAAGTATGGGCATTACGGTTGTAGACTGATCAATTATATTAATCTTAACATACTGCTGTGACTGGTTTTTACTTAATTAGATAATATTGAAATTTAGTAAAGAAAACGGTCTTGGAGAGTAGGAGGCTAACATGCCGAAACATGGAAAAAATTTTAGGAATAATGCAGAAAAAATTGACCGTACTATTCAATATACACTTGAAGAATCTGTCAAACACGTACTCGCCAGTAGCTATGTAAAATTCGATGAAACAATTGATATAGCGATGAAACTTGGTGTTGATCCGCGTCACGCAGATCAAATGGTTCGATCATCCGTTGTACTTCCGCATGGAACTGGAAAAGATATCAGGGTTTTAGTTTTTGCAAAAGGCGATAAAGAAACTGAAGCTAAAGAAGCTGGTGCTGATTTTGTTGGTGGTGACGATCTGGTTGAAAAAATCAAAGAAGGGTGGCTTGAATTCGATAAGACTGTTGCTACTCCTGATATGATGGGTACCGTTGGCAAAATTGGTCGTGTTCTTGGACCTAGAAATCTGATGCCTAATGCTAAGCTAGGCACTGTGACGTTTGATGTTGCCAACATAGTAAAGGAAATCAAAAGCGGTAAAGTTGATTTTCGCGTCGAAAAAACAGGTATTATCCATGCAGGAATTGGAAAATGTTCCTTTGGTCAAGAAAAATTGTGTGATAATCTTAAGGCATTTGTAGAAAAAGTCATTCAACTGAAACCATCCTCAGCCAAGGGCATTTACCTACGTTCAGTCACATTGTCTTCTACCATGGGGCCTGCTGTAAAACTTGATACTGCTGCTTTAACTGCAGCAGTTAAGTAATGATTACGTTTAAATAACTATTCTGTTTGTAGTAAATATTCGGCTAGCACCCCATCTTCGTTCGATCTGGCTTGTTCACATATGAA
>JAOZTO010000443.1 GCA_029942265.1 Desulfocapsa sp. | reverse complement strand
TTAGGTGTTGTTGGCTCAATAACTTGTTTTTCATTACAGATACGGCTTCAATGGTGAAGTATTGTAACACAATAAACACGATGAAAGAATTAAAATTATCGGTACAAGGCATGCATTGTGCTGCCTGTTCCAGTCGCATTGAAAAGGTAGTTGGGGCTATGGATGGAGTTGCGGTAGCGTCAGTGAATCTTGCTGCTGAAACCATGCAATTGCAATGGGATGATTCTGTGCATAGTTTTGAAGAGATTGGAGAACGTGTCAGCGGTATGGGCTTTGGACTCGAATTCGTCAATGCACAACAGGATGTGTTTGAGAAAAATCGGGCTGAAACAGTGTCACGTTTAGCTCGTATGAAAAAGCAGTTGATTCTCTCCATGTCTCTTGCCATTCCTCTCTTTAGTATTTCCATGGGAGAGATGATGGGGCTGCCCCTCCCTGAAATCCTCAGTCCGCATTCGAACCCTGTTAATTTTGCGCTGATACAGTTTGTGCTGGTGTTTGCCATTATGTTTCTTGGCCGTAATTTTTATATCAATGGTATTCCGGCACTCCTAAGGCGTGTTCCCAATATGGATTCTCTTATTGCTGTGGGAACAGGGGCTGCTTTTATCTATTCCAGCTGGAATCTGGTTGAAATCCTCCTTGGTATAGATGTGCAAATGAAGGTTATGGATCTCTATTTTGAGTCTGCCGGTGTGTTGATCGCACTTGTTTCACTTGGAAAGTACATGGAGACCTGGTCTAAGTCGCATACATCTGATGCTATTGCAAAACTTATGCAACTGACCCCCGAAACGGCGACCCTGCTGATCGGGGAAAATCAGGAACAAAAAAATATTTCGGCCGAAGAAATTCAAACAAATGATGTTTTGCTTGTTCGACCGGGGGATCGAATCCCGGTTGATGGATTGATTGTTTTTGGCCACAGTGTTGTCGATGAATCTATGATCACTGGTGAAAGCCTTCCTGTAAGTAAGGGAAAGAATGATAATGTAATTGGTGGAACACTGAACAGGAATGGTCTGCTGCATGTTCAGGCGCAAAATGTTGGCGCTGATAGTATGCTTTCACGAATTGTACGTCTGGTACAGGATGCTCAAGGATCAAAAGCTCCCATTGCAGGAATGGCTGACCGGATAAGCCTCTACTTTGTGCCGATGGTGATGTGCATAGCTGTACTTACAGGTCTTGCCTGGTATTTTATAGGCGGTGTCGATTTTTCAGGATCACTCAGGTTTTTTATTGCTGTTATGGTTATTGCCTGTCCCTGTGCCATGGGACTTGCAACTCCAACTTCCATTATGGTTGGAACGGGTAGGGGGGCACAGCTTGGTGTTCTTGTAAAGAGTGGTGAGGCACTTGAGATTGCAGAAAAAATAGAAGTTCTTGTATTTGATAAAACAGGAACATTAACCCACGGAAAACCTGAGCTTACTGATCTTATCACAGTTGAAGATGAAGCGAATGCAGATGAGCTGCTCTTTTTTGCAGCATCCTGTGAACAGAACTCGGAACATCCCCTTGCAGAAGCTTTAGTTGCAGATGCGATACGAAAAAAAATCCAGCTTGTGCAACCGGAATCGTTTCAATCCGTCCAGGGGAAAGGTATATCAGGAAGGATTAAGGGAAAACTTATCCGGCTTGGCAATAAGCAATTACTGGAAGAAAATGGGATAGCAGTAAACCTTATGGATGAGCATGTAAAACGATTTGCTGCTCAGGGAAAAACTGTTCTTTTTCTTGCAGTTGACGATGATTTTGCTGCCATTTTTGTAGTTGCCGACACCTTGAAGCCTGAGGTTCCTGAGGCAATACAAAAAATGAAAGCAACAGGGATGCGCCTGATTATGCTCACTGGTGATCAACAGATAACAGCGGATGCCATAGCTGAACAGGCAGGAATCGGGGAAGTGATTGCAGAAGTCCTGCCGGAGAAAAAATCTGAAGTTATTACAAACCTGCAAGCTGAAGGATTAAGTGTTGCCATGGTGGGAGATGGCATTAATGATGCTCCGGCACTTGCCATGGCAGATGTTGGAATTGCCATGGGAACCGGAATTGATATAGCCATTGAATCAGGCGATATTGTGATAATGAACGGAAATCTTGATGGTGTGATCACTGCACTGTCTTTGTCCCGGGCAGTAATGAAAAATATTCGTCAGAACCTCTTTTGGGCGTTTGCGTATAATGTTATCGGGATACCAGTGGCAGCAGGAGTACTGACGCTGTTTGGTGGCCCTGCTTTAAATCCAATGATTGCTGGTGCAGCAATGGCACTTAGTTCTGTTTCTGTTGTTACTAATGCGTTGCGTTTGCGTTTTTTTAGATGTTAGGTGATGATGTTTTTGGTTGTGGTTAGATAGTTTTTCCCTTGACATTTCCCCCGACAGATTTATATATATAATCGCTTAAATGAATGATTGTTCATTTTATTGCTACTTAAGATGATGTAGGTAGTAAATAGAAAAACATGGAATAGTTACAAAAATTAACTTAAAGAGGAAATCATTATGGCTTCAAAATTGGTT
>JAOZTO010000442.1 GCA_029942265.1 Desulfocapsa sp. | reverse complement strand
ACCGAATGCACTTTTTGCTGCGGCACAAGAGTCAAACCTTTTTGAGGAAATACCTGTTCAAACATTTCCCGAAGTCTTATCCCAGGTACGGAAGGTGGCATAGTTGGAATTTCAAAGATCGGCAAAGCAATCAATTTTTTCATCTCTGCCATAACCAGATCCGGATTATGCATACCCAACACCGCTGGAATACCTATAATTTCCGCATCACCACATACTTCCAAAATGTTTTTTGCAAGTTGTGCTCGCGTTTCAGGGACTTCAAGGGCTCGCGCCATCACCTCAGGGTATATTTCACCATTATCCATCTCAGGAAATGAGATTCGTTTAGCTTTAAGATTTGGCCATCTCGCAGCGATATTGGCAACAATCTGTCGTCCACTAAATCCTCGTAAGCCTTTAAAATCCACAATCACGCATTTAGCATTTCGTGCAAAACCATCTATTCCCTCCTGCATGGTTGCAGGGACACAAAATGTCTGTTTTGTAGTGCCTATTGGAGTTATTGCAGTAACATTTTTCTTTCCTGGCCTACTGTATGCAATACCACATTCTCCAAGAAAAGCGGTGAACTGCTCAAATGCTTTATGAATATCATCTTGTGGAACTCGTGACAGAGGGTGTTCCGGTTGCAGTTTTTGCAATCGTAATAACCCCTGCCATGGATCTTCTAGCGTCGTTGATTGTGGATCATTTATCTCGCCAAGCAGATCAAGATATCCAGTTGTATACGCTACAGCGCCCGTGTTACCAGTCTGTGCCGTTTTCAGGCCACGGTTCAAAGCAAAAGTTGAGGCTGCAAATCCAGCAAGCCCTGAACCAATAACTGCAAGTTCTGTATCAAAGTGTCGTGATTCTTCCTGCATATTTATTTAACCTCGTTTTTTTCTACGTTGTCTTCAAAGTGATCCAATCCAAGTAAACCACAGTGTAAGGCTTCAGCAAGTTCCATCTGTGCCATCTGCTGCCCCCAGATCACAGTCCGAAGCCCTTTAAACCGTTCATTGAAGAAATCACGCATATGAAAAAGTCCCGTTTCATCATGATAATATCCTTGATCGTAAAGATAAGAAGCGATTCGTATACCACAGAAAGATCCTTGACAAGGCCCCTTGCCTGCTCTTGAGCGGAGTGCAATGGCCTCAAGAGTCATTTCTTTTTCGGCACCAGGTGCGCATTTGACAATCTCATCAATTGCTGATTGAGGTACCATCTCACATTCACAGAGGATCATATCGTCTGAATTGTTTTCTTTATACCAGTATTTTGGTGCGGCGCCTGGCTCTGTCCAACGACATGAACTGCCGCCAGATAATGCTACTGTCCGAGTTTGGCAAGGCGTGGAATTTCCAAGACGTTCGGCAACAAGGTCTGTAGTTTTTTCCGCCATAAGACGAAATGTAGTTAGCTTACCACCAGTAATTGTACAAAAGTTATTAAGTCCCTGAGAATTATGATCTATCAATGAGAAACTTCGAGCAACATCTCGATCATCTGTGGCATCTGCGCTTTGCACGAGGGGGCGAACACCAGAAAAAGCTCGAATATATCTGGCATTAGCTAAATAGGGTATCATTGCAGCGCCTTCAGCAACATTTTTGTTCACTTCTGCAACAGTTGGACGAATAACATCTAAACTGTCTACACGAAGAGACGTTGTTCCAAGAACTGAAACGGTACCGCCTGGAACCAGAATATCTCCATCTGATGGTGGCCGTAAACGGTTAATAACCCGGTCTGTCAAACGATCATTGCTGATAAGAAGCGTGCCTTTGGAATAGAGTAGATTTACGTCATTGCATCCTGCAAGATGCGCAATATCCATAGCCCATGCCCCGCCGGCATTGACGAACTGCCTAGCAATAATACGAACACTCTGCCCAGTTTTACCATCATGACACAGGGCAGCAACCAAAGATCCGTCTTTAATCTCAAACCCTGTCAGGCAAGTATGCGGATAATAAACAGAATCATTAAGTTCCCGAGCCTGATTAACGTTTTCAAGAGCCAAACGAAACGGATCTACGGTAGCATCCGGGACGTGATACGCGCTAACAATATCAGGTGATAAATGTGGTTCCATCTCCAATGCTTCCTGCGGACTCAGCGAATCACAAGTAATACCCGCAGCAAGACAAAGTTCTGGAAATTTTGCGGCAAATTCTTCATCATCTCCTTTTACGGATACAAACAGGCCGCCGGTATCTTCAATACAGTGTGGAGCAAGTTTTTTTAGAAGTTCTCCTTCCTGACGACATTCCATAGCCGAGTGTGGATCACTCAGCACATAGCGGCTACCAGAATGTAGAAGACCATGATTACCACCTGATGCGCCTGCACACAGATCTTTTCTGTCAATCAGCACACTATGAATATCACGCAATGCAATATCTCTCATAATCCCGGCACCGGTTACCCCTCCACCAATTACAAGAACTTCTGTTTCGATTGTCAACTGATTGGTCATGATATGCTTTTCCTGTTAATAGTATGATGCATTATGAAACTCTTTTGGCACAAATGAATTTATTTTCTATT
>JAOZTO010000441.1 GCA_029942265.1 Desulfocapsa sp. | reverse complement strand
GATGTTAGAAATAAAAGAAATAATTCAATTGTTCATTTCATGGCCAATGGTGGTCATTATTAGCATGTTGGTACTACAAAGTTCTATAAAGATGCTCATTGAAAGACTAGTAAATTCTGAATCAGGGAAAGCAAGAGTAGGTCCAGTGGAAATAGAACTCGGTAAGCTTGCGAAAGAAGGACAACAAGTAATTGGTGACTTGAATCATATTCGTTATATTATGGCTGAGTCACGACGTCTTGAATTGGAAATCACAATTGGGTTATTTAACTCTTATGACGCAATGTCAGGTGCTGTTATATTCACTCCAGATCAGAAGAAAGAAATGAAACAACACATAAAAAAACTCAAAGAGTTAACCCCAAAAAGCTGTTAACACTCACATAACGTATCGCTAATTGGCGATATGTGTGAATGGAAAAATCAAAAAGTTGAAGGAAACTTACTAAAGCAGAGGAAAAGTTATGTCTTTTGAGCAACCAAAATTTGTTATTATATGTATGGTGATTTTTCTTTTACTTTCTTTTACGGTAAATTCACGGTCTAAGAATATAGTCAATTATCATAAAATTTTTCTTGAGGATGGAACTGTGCTTGATGGAAGAATTATATATAAGACAAAGGACATTATAACTCTTCTTGATAAAAACAATACTCAAATTGTAATTATGATAGATAAAGTCAACAAAATACAAAAAATTGATGATAAGCAAAAGCTTGACAATTTAATGAGCCAATTAAATGAAATCAAGGAATATACTCCTTCTGAGGCACAAGGTAATAAAAATAAAGTTCACGAAGCAATCAACAAAATACGAAAAGTTGATGACAAGCAAAAGCTTGACAATTTAATGGGCCAATTAAATGAAATCAAAGAATATACTCCTTCTGAGGCACAAGGTAATAAAAATAAAGTTCACGAAGCAACAGAGGTTATAACTAAAAATTCTATTGCTACGTTACCTAATAGTTATGTTTTTACAAATGACGATAAAAACTGCAAAACTCAACAAGCCTCGTGTAAAGATTATGTGGGTTCAACCAATAGAAAACTTATATACGAATTAAATAGTATTGGTGATTCATTGAAACCTAATTGTAATGATAAAAAGTCGAATTGTTATAGAAAACATGGTGTTACTAGATATAAATACCATGAGATTAAAGAATGTGAGGATATAGAAGATAAGTGCCATGATAAAGTAATTAAATATGAGGAATATATTGCAAAAGCATATAAATGGCAAGATCTTGAATTTGATCAATGTAAAATACAATATAGTAATTGTGTAGAAAAAGAAAAATCTAACAAAGTAGTGAGCGAAGCTAAAGAAAAGCATGACCTTATCGTTTCTTTATCAAAAGATAATGATTTTAAGTATTTTACAGATATTAGTGTGATTGATGGTTTTGATAAAATTAAGTTTGGTTTCTCAGAAGATGAATTAAAAACTATAGATAGAACTATAGATTTAAATGACAAGAAAAGGCGTGTTAGGAGAAATTCTGATTCAAGAACAAGCAAAGAACTGATTGGAAATTTTGGGTCTAGCGGATTTGCACTTTACGATAATTTTTATCCTGTACTTGGAAAAAATCGACAAATCGGTATTCTTTATAATTCAGATGGAATGTTTGCAGGAAAAGATTTGCAACAAATTAATATTAATTTATCAGGAGAAGATTTTTCTGAATTGTTTGAAAATTTACAAAACAAATATCAATTAAATGGACATGTCAAATTCTCAGAGTTTGGAATTAATCACCAGTTCGCTGTTTTTAACAATGGACAAATAATTCTTTGGAAAAATGATGTTTATAAATTGAGGAAAAGTAGTGAATCAAAAGATTTTTTCTTACGTTCTGTTTGCCCTGAATTACAGTTATTATATTCAACAAAAAATCTCGGAGAAGAAGTCATGTTAAATGCTATATTAAAAAAAACATCGGCAGCAAACGGTAATAAAAAACATTCCAATAAAGCCAAAACTACAAAGGGAGATTATTCAACTTTCTAAATTTAAAATGTGAACAGGTCGTAGTAACACCAACAGCAATAATGTTGCAAAAAATTTCTACTAATAAATCGCTCGAACTGAAAAAAAGGTACCGGGTCTTGTCATTTTCCCCATTTGAGTTTGTTTTATGGCTGTACGAGAATTGTTTTTTGATAATTTGTAACTTCAGTTGCACTCCATTTTCGTCTATTTGAACAGTTGCAGTTCGGTGTTTTTTCAATTATTATCTGGGTAAGCGCAATTAAACCCCATCTTTTAATTTATATTTCGCACATCAAAAAACGAGATTTTTCAATTAATTTTTTTTAAGTCGCAAGAAAATTATATTTAATGAAAACAATACCTTGTGTTTAACCGTTTTTTTTATTACAAAAATATCATTATTGTGTCATATCAGTATGTTGTCCGATGAGGTGCGGAATGTACGTTTTAACTTTATTAATACCAGTAAAAACCTTGCCAGCTGGCAAGGTATTAGATGACAATTAGCTTGTCCGGTTGACGACAACTATCTTGTCCGGTTCAA
>JAOZTO010000440.1 GCA_029942265.1 Desulfocapsa sp. | reverse complement strand
CTCGTAGATTCTCTTAAGAGGAAAACCTGTTGTTTTAGAAAGAATACGTACCATTGGAGCAATTCCATTTTTCTTGTAGTACTCACGAAGAGCATCAATTACTTTGTGATGCTCGTCTGTAAGCTCGGAAATACCTTCCACACTTTTAACGTAATCAATCCAATCATCATTCATGTCATCCATACCATTGAGCAGGAATCCATCTTCATCACAATTGTAGCTATTTCCATTATGTTCTATTGTAGGCATCTTAAATCCTCCGTAAAAATATTGTTTGTGGCTTTCACCGTTTCTGTTTCTTAAGCAGTGACAGCCTAATTACTATAGTAATGTGACTTTGTCAAGTGAATGAGTAATCATTTTTCAACTGATCGGAACACCTGTTATTTTACAATATAATTGTATTTACTTCCAACGATAAACAGTATTTTTCTTCCAGCTCATTTATTTCTTCAAAAAAACAATTGATCAGCAGCTATTGCGTTGTAAAAACTGTTTACTACTAACATCTGAGCTTTTTTCCTTGCATCCACTGCATGGAAAAGGTACATTTTCATGCTGATATTTATAACTTTAATTTATGAGTCCGTTGATTTAATAGCATTTTGGTTCGATGTCGAGATAAATGGGAAATTTTACCGCAGGCATATAGTTGATATTCCGAGGATAAAATTTTTCATTTAACGAAGAGATCGGGGCAAAAGGCATTAAATCAACAGGCTCATTTATCTACACAAAAAAATCGTCAATATTCCTTTCTACCACCAAATTAGAGAATCACTATGCTTCAAATATTTCGTGACAAATCCCAGTCTACTTTTATCCAAGCAATCGTCCTAGTCATTGCCCTTGTTTTTGTTTTTTGGGGTGTTGGTGCTAACATGATGGATAACCCTGAAGCCGCCATCGTTGTCAATGACGAAGAAATTAGTTTCCAGCAATATCAAAATGAATACGAGCAGCTACTTTCCCAATATCGTCAACAGTTTGGTGGGGCAGTCCCTGAGACATTTCTGGAAAGCCTAGGTGTAGGCAGCCAAGTGAAAAACCAACTTATTCAACAGGTTTTATTGCGCCAAGGTGCCGACTCTATGGGTATTTTCGTTTCAACACCTGAGGTTCAACAAAACATTCAGGAAATGGTGCAATTCCAGGAAAACGGCTCTTTTAATATTGAAAAATACAAAGCCATCCTAGCTTCCAATCGATTTACCCCGCATAAGTACGAATCATTACAGCGTGTTGATATGCTTGCAAACAGAGGCATCCAAGCAATCGGAAACTTTGCCACAACTGTAACAGAAGCAGAAATTGCAGATATGTATAAACAAGCTAAAGAAACTGTTAGCCTCAGCTATGTGGGGATTGATCCCACAGATTTCTCAAAGGCAGTGGTCGTTGAAGACGATGCCTTGCAGCTATGGTTTGACAAAAACAAGGAAAGATATAAAACAGCCCCTAAAGTTCAACTAAAATACCTTTCATTCCCCTACGCCGATGACAATTCTCCAACAGATTTGGATGAAAGAAAAATACGCTCACTCGTTTTCCAAAAGGCAAACGCTGCTTACGAAGGTATTATAGCTGCTGGAAGCCTCCAGGAATTCGCAAAACTCCAACCAGATATTAGCATCCTTGAAACTGATTTCTTCTCACGAAAATCAGTTCCAGAAAACATTGATCCTGCGCCTACTGTTCAAGACACTGCCTTTTCTTTGAAATCAGGAGAGCTGAGTTCCCTTATAGAATCACCCTCTGGATATTCCATTCTTTACGCACAGGCCATCCAACAACCTGAAATTCCTCTCCTTGAATCTGTACGAGATAAAGTTGTCGAAGATTACAAAAAAGACCAAGCAATCATCCTTGCCCAGGAAAAAAGTGTAGAAATACTCACAGCTCTAAAATCAGGTTCTGTATTATCCGACACTACCCTTACCCCCGACATGACCGTCAAAGATGTGTCCCTTTCCAGAAGCTCTACAGAAGCAGACATTGGTGACTTTCCGCCAAGTCTTCTGGGCACTGTTTTTTCTCTCAATGCTGAAAATCCTGTTCCAAGTGAGCCCGCATCAGTTAATGGAAAATTTTACCTCTACCAATTCACCAAACGTGCACTACCAGACGTATCAGCCATGACAGAAGAAGAAAAAGAGCAATACACTACTCAACTTATTGCGGCTAAAAAAGAGCGTATTCTTGTTGCTTGGATACGTCATCAGGAAAAAAAGGCTGACATTTTCACTAACAGAAACCTGTAGTTATGAGACAATTTCATCAAAAAACCATTCGGTTTTGAACGAAATGCATATTCTCGATCAAGCTCCTAGGAGCTTGACTATCGCCTTGAGGACAGGGCTCCTACAGTTCCGAGCGTGTTTTATGTTTGGAAGTGCCTATTCTTGGACAGCCTCCTGCGGCGCCATGTAAATATTCGGGTTGTGTTCAAAACAGCCCAGACCACTGAATTGTAAATGTTTGGATAGTGCCCCATCTTTAATTACTGATTAAAATCAGGATCTTCTTTTGTTTCTCCTCCATACAT
>JAOZTO010000439.1 GCA_029942265.1 Desulfocapsa sp. | reverse complement strand
TGTTGTAAGAAAACAGAGCAACAGCAATCCACATGCCGCAATAGTTAATCCGGATGTAGTTAATAGTCGCGCCCCTGTGTGGTTGTATAAAAAACCTGAGATTGGAGAAACAATTAAGACAAACATCGGTACTGCCATCATTACAAAACCAATTTCCTTAGATGACAATGTTAGCACATAATCGAGATAAAAAGGCATAAGAATAAGCACGGCAAACAAAACCATAAACGACAAGGTTGCGCAAAAAATGGCGATTAAATAGGAGCGATTTTGAAGAAGAGTGACAGGAAACAGTGGTTCAGGATGGGTTTTCTCGGTTCGTATCAAAAGAAAAAGAAATACAATGCACGCACCGCCTTCAAGAAGAAGGAGGTTAGCTGATACTCCTGCATGGTGTGTTGAGAGTAGAACAGCCATACTGATCATTCCTGTCCAATAAATCATTCCCATCCAATCAAAAACAGCCCCTTGTGCAGTACTTCCCCGTGCTGTTGGAAATGATCGCAGAAGAAACCATCCAGCAACGCAACTCCCTAAACTCACAGGTACAGTTACTATAAATATGGCTCTCCATGAATAGCTATGGATAAGAATTCCTGAAAGAACAGGGCCTAGCATCAATCCTGTTGAAATTGCGATACCAAGGAGTCCAAGTGCCATGCCCAATTGACCCGATGGAAAGGCTATTCGTATTATAGCAGGGCCTGTGGCCATCATCATTGATGCGCCAATGGCCTGAACAAAACGAAATAAAATAAGATGTGTAAGGGTTGGTGAAAGAAAACAGGCAATAGAACCAATAGAAAAAACAATCATCCCGAAAAGGAATATATATTTCAGTCCAAGCAAATCTGCGATTCGGCCCCAAAGTAGCAGGGAGGCAGTTATGGTTAGGAGATAAATAAGTATTACCCATTCAGCTTTGGGTAGACTGGTATCAAAGCTTCGCATGATGGAGGGCAGTGCCACATTGATCATGGAACTATCCATGGTGGCAAGAAAGACACTTACTGCAACCACTAAAAACAGTGCCCAGCGATTTTTTGTTGATGGAGGAGGCGACACAGCAGAAAGGGATTATAAGATTTATTGGAGAATAATACTCAGCCTGTATGGCAGTTTACAGCTTATTATACATATACAAAAAAACGGGCTCTGAGAAACCCAGAGCCCGTCTTATACTAACAATT
This sequence comes from Desulfocapsa sp., assembly GCA_029942265.1. Classification (GTDB taxonomy): domain Bacteria; phylum Desulfobacterota; class Desulfobulbia; order Desulfobulbales; family Desulfocapsaceae; genus Desulfocapsa. The sequence goes on along the minus strand of JAOZTO010000439.1, from coordinate 1,362 downwards.
ACAACCTAAAGTTCTACTAGAAAGAAACTTCCGTTTGTAAGTAACCAGCGATGGCATCATCAAGGTATCCGTCACTTTTAACATAACCAAGACGAGCCAACAGATCTACACCAATACCAACATTATATTTCGCCTGTCCAGAAAGCTCCATAGGATTCTCTCCGTATACAGCAGAGTGAAAGCCTTCAGCATCCATGGTATCTTCAATGTCAAGCCATGCAAGATTTCCCTGGAAACTAAGTTTCTCAGAACTCTGCATCTTCACACTACCACCGAAGTAAAGGGTATCTCCACCCATACCAAGACGAGGCACGATACCAATAATATCACCACCAATCATTATCATACCAAAGGTTTCATCAGCAGTAAAACCATCTTTGGTGTACGCTGCGAGAACGGTAGGAGTAATGGTTCCAAAAGTAGAACTCCAAGAAGCATATCCACCATATTGAGAGTCAGCATCATACCCAACAGTATCACCTGATTTCCAGGATTGCTCAACACTGATCTTGTTTCCACCAAAATTCATATCAAGTCCGGCAGATCCTTTGATACCACTTCTATCCCATTCTATCCCAGCAGGAGTATAAGACTGAAATCCATCACTGACATACACTACACGAGCCTTAGCTGAGATAGCATCACTGAATTTCTGAAGATAAGTAACACCCCACGCATCAAGATTATCATAAGTGGCGTCAGTATTTAGAGAAACAGAGTCAACCAAAATTGGGTTGCCATCAATATCATTTACTAATGCAGCACCAGTTTTTACAACAGTGTCATACATATTAACATCATAAGTGAAAGCAAGAGCTAACCCACCATCTTTGAACAGCACACGAAAACGATCGCGACGTTCATCATCAAGCCACCATTTGGAAAAACCAACAGGCATTTTACCACCAGCTATATCAAACTTACCAGCTTTAAAACCAACGAATGCGTAATCAGACCATACATTTTTGAGTCCTTTCGCAGTTGGGCTATAATTACCACCCTGTCCCCAAGTACCATCAAGCAGACGAATACGACTTTTTACATATCCGCCACCCTCTGTTTTTACATCAACCTTAAAACGTACACGAGAATCCCAGGATGTGTGACCTGACTCATTCAGGAGTCCTCTATCTACAACACCAGCACGAAAACGAGCAGAACCACTAAGATTCACTTCTGCAGAAGCAACGGTTACAAGACCAGCAACCATGGCAAATGCAGCAACTGCGCAAATTACTTTTTTCATCTTTTAAATCTCCTTAAATTTCACTCCCTCAATATGAGAGTGTTTTTAGTCGCCCGTCACAGTGACAAAGCAACTCTTTTTAACTAATGATTAATGGGATAATATATGCACCGGCA
>JAOZTO010000438.1 GCA_029942265.1 Desulfocapsa sp. | reverse complement strand
AAGCATCTGCTATTGAAATATCAAAGGATGCCCAGTTGAACCTGGATAAATCAGCAACAGCTTATACTTCAAAAACCTTTAATGCGTTGCTTATGGAAGCCGGTGTGGATGGATTGATGCCAGAAGCGGTTGCTGCTCTCCCAGCTGGCTATTCCAGTGTGTCCGATGGAAATGCTGTATTTAATTATGCTAATATGGTCTATGCTCCATATCAGTATCATGCAATTTTAACAGCGTATGGTCTCGAGTTGAGTTCAGAAGAAGTTGCCTCAAAACTCGGAAACATCAGTTACGCTAAAGTAAAAGATGGCAAAGTATCATTTGGCAAAACCAGTACAGCTTACAATAGATCCGAATGGACAAAAATCCTTGGATGCTATGCTATTCCTGTTGTTATAGTTGAGGTAATTATTTTAGATACTGATGGCGATGGCATAAATGATGACGTAGATGCTTGTCCCGGAAGCCCTCGAGGAATTAAAGTTGATGAAAGAGGATGCTGGACACATGATGCTGAACTTCTTTTCGCTTTTGATTCTTCCAAAATTAAAACAACATATTACTCTGAGCTTGATGCCGCAAAACAGGTATTCGATGCACATCCCAACATGAATGTACAGATTGATGGCTATACCTGTGATATGGGACCTGCTGAGTATAATCAAGGGTTGTCTGTAAGAAGAGCAGAGGCTGTGAAAAACTATCTGGTTAACGAGGTTGGTGTTAATGGAAATCGTTTAACAGTCAAAGGATTTGGCGAAACAAATCCAGCGTATCCTAATGATACAATCGTAAATCGTGAGAAAAATAGACGAGTGCAGTTTACTCCTATGCAGTAATCTCAGGTAATGAGCTTGCATTTTAAATGCTTGCAATAAAAAAAAGCACTTAACTCTTTATAGGGTTAGGTGCTTTTTTTTTGGTATTTAAATCATCCTTTCAAAAAATGAATATCTATGCCATAATCCGGTATGGCAAAGCACACAAGCAACGCAGAAAGTAAATTACTTTCACAAATACGAAAACCAGACCTAAGTGTCCTTGGCGGCGCTATAAAAACACTCCCCAGGGTTCAATGGCAGGAAAGGATGTTTTTTGCGGGTGTGGATGACGTTGATCTTAGCGAGTGGAGTGGAGGATTTCCTGCAACATTTCGTAAAGAACTGCAAACCCATCCTGTCTTTGTGCTTCGTTGTCATCACAGTGGCCACCTCCTTTGTCCTTGTTCTTCCAGTGGAAATAAAACATTTAGATATATAAAAACAGGGTGCCGATTTGAGATGAAAAAGAATGTTTCAGATCGAAATTCGTACCTTGTTGAAAGGTTCAAATTCACACTTCCCCTCGACTCGCGTTTTAGACGAAAACCTATTTTTCTTGGCAGGGTTCCCGAATCCTGTATTATTGGTTGATGATGATTAACAACTGTACAGCTATGCAGAAACAGCTCTTTGAGTGGATCGGGAGCAAAGATGGCCACACATTACTGCTCGTTTTAGCATCACGGTTAATTAAAGAAGCAGAACATAATAGTGCTATTACAGCGATATGGCCTTATTCGGCAACAGTGTCTAATGATGGATGTCTTGCCGATGAAATCGCCCACGATTTTTATATATTTCTGGCCGAGAATTTCATTCCAAACCTGCCTGAACATCCGGAACTGATTTCGTTAGTGGAAAACAATAATCTGCGTAAATTTTTTGAGTACGCACGGAAAAAGTTTCTTTGGCAATGGCAGGAAAAATCCCGCAGTAAAGAGCATAATCCTGCCGGTTATCTGTATAGAAGATTGCGTGAAACCATATCGGCATCTCCTCAATTTATCAGCGGCAAAGGCGTGAACAACGCATTTCTCTTCAAATTAAAAAAGGATAATCAGTCAGAAGAGTTTATCCAGACCTCTCTTGCTGAAGAATCTATGGCATCGTGGTCGGTTCTGCCTGAAAGCAAAGTCATCAAATCTGAAAAAGATATTTTTAAACAGAAATATCTACATCGGGCAGCACTGTTTTTCTGGGATGAATCTTGTGGCAAAATGTCCATACAATCCCTAGCGGTAAGGGATTTGCAAAGATATTTGTTGTCAATTCATTCTTGGCTACTAAAACCCTCTTCCACTGTACTAGAAGATGATTGTGGTAGTGTATTTGTAAATAATGCGTTCAAAGACACCATGATGTCTGTTGAATCCATGGCTGTGTTGGCAGAACAATTAGTTACAGGATGGAATAAAGACCAATGTGCTGTTTTCCTTATGCGCCTTAAAGAACCACCGATAAAACTTGATGAAATAGCAAAACAACTTGGCATTACAGATCACAATGGAGTGCATCGATTATTTACGAAATGTAAAAACTCACTCATAAGTTTCTCTTCAAACTGGCCAGGGCCACCCCTTTCGGAGTTACCAGAGGAATGTGCAGAGTTGTATCTTGAACAGATAAAAATCTTTGCAAAAAAACGCATTGCTGTCCGTAATAGAAAATAAAGACCTTATATGTTTGTAAATATTCGGCTAGCACCCCATCTTCGTTCGATCCGGCTTGTTCACATATGAAC
>JAOZTO010000437.1 GCA_029942265.1 Desulfocapsa sp. | reverse complement strand
TGTGCTATGGATGCGAAGCACTATGTGCAATTTTTAACGCCTGATGTAGATTCATATACAGGCAAGCTATAGTCACTTATTTTTTGATATGACCTTTTGTTTGGCAACATTCTCAAATAATGTCTACTATAGTCATACGCTGACAATTAGAAAAGGAAATTATGCTCGTCAATAACACTCCATCTTACTATATATAATTATGACAAAAGAAATAAAAGATAATCCGGTAGATTCCATTGAAAAAAAGAACCTTTTCGCGCGCCTTGCTTCTGTAATGAGGTTTGGGAGAGCACCAGAAACAGCAGAGGATCTGGAGCAGGAAATTCAGGAATTACTCGAAGAAGGTGAGGAACAGGGATTGATCTCGTCTTTTGAAGAACGAATGATTAATTCCATTTTTGATTTTCACGATACTCTCGTAGGCGAAGTGATGACCCCATCCACAGAGATTGTGAGTTCTGAAATAACTACAGAAATGACGGAACTTGTGGATCTGGTAATAGAGAATGGATTTACACGAATCCCTTTATATGATGACAATGCTGATAATATAGTAGGGATTGTTCATTCTATAGATTTGTTGAAGATCTGTACTAGGGGGCAGGGAAACAAAGAACTTCGGGAGTATTTAAATCCCCCTTTGGTGATTTCTGAGGATAAGCCAATTGTAGATCTGTTGAGGGAGTTTCAAAAAGAGAAGGTTCACATGGCAATTGTGGCCGATGAGTTTGGCACAGTACGTGGGTTGGTGACTCTCGAAGATATCCTGGAAGAGATAGTTGGTGAAATTGATGATGAATATGATGTGGATAGAAGCCTGCTGCAAGAGATTGATGAAGATAGTGTGCAGGTGAAAGCTCAGGCAGATATTGAGCTGATCGAAGAGCGATTCGGAGTAAAAATGGAAGAGGGCAGCTACGAATCCATTGGTGGTTTTGTCATTTTTTTACTTGGCCGCCTGGCAAAAGTTGGAGATACCGTTGATGCAGAAGGTTTACGTTTTACTGTGCTCAGTGCTACAAAGCGTCAAATTGCTTTGTTACGGGTGGCTCGCCTTCCTGTTAGTGACAAAAAGGCTGAGGAGTGAAAACAATTTCCACTAAAATGGGAGTAGTGGGCGCAAGTTCCACAATACTACTACTATGGTTAGCTTTGCCTGGAGGGGGCGGGCTTTGGCCTTTACTCGCTGTGGTTTGTATTCCTTTTCTGCTGGTTGTCTGCACAGGAAGTAGGAAACAGGCTATTTTTTGCGGATTGTTTACCGGCATAGGCCATTTTCTTATCCAGTTGTACTGGATTGTTTTTGTGCTTGGTCGATATGGTGGTCTGCCACTGTTTCTGTCTGTTCCTGCCTTGGTGTTGCTTAGTATATATATGGCACTATATATCCTTGTTTTCGGATTGCTTGCCAGACGTTTTTCTCGCTGTTTTTCTCCCTTTGTCAGTGTATGGATGATTCCTTGTGCCTGGGTGGGGCTTGAATGGTTACGTTCGTTTCTGTTTAGTGGCTTTCCGTGGATGGATCTTGGGTATGGTTTTGCTGATGTTCCTCTTCTGTTTCAATCAGCGGATATATGGGGACATTATGGCCTGAGTTTTTTGATTTTGCTGTGTAATGCGTATCTTGCTGTGCTTATTATTACAGATCGTGACAAGAAAGAAATGACTGCTCTTGCAATTCCGGTATGTCTTGTCTTTGTTGTTACTGCTGCGTATTCCACTTGGCGCTGGAAGCAGATGGATTTAATCCTGCATGATGCAGAATCAATAACAGTTGGCGTTGTTCAAGGGAATGTGGATCAGGGGCAAAAATGGAATCCGAATCAGCGTGAAAAAACGGTTCTTGGATATGTGGAACAGAGCCTGCAACTACTACAAAAAACTCCACGGCCTGATCTTTTATTGTGGCCGGAAACGTCTCTGCCGTTTTTTCCGGTAAAGCATCCACTTTTGGCTCCCATTGAACAGTTGCTTGTCGATGGGCAAGTGTCACTTCTTGCTGGGGCTCCATGGTTTGAAAGAGATTCGGTGCATCCCGAAACAATCAGGTTGTATAACTCCGGTCTTCTTTTTGATTCTTCTGGAAAAATTGTTGCCAGCACGTCTAAAAGTCATCTTGTTCCATTTGGAGAGTATGTTCCACTAAAAGAATTCCTTCCATTTATCGCACCGTTGGTAGAAGCAGTGGGTGATTTCAGTAGAGGGGAAATCACTAATCCTCCTGCTTGTAAGACGGCACAAATTGGAGTATTAATCTGCTTTGAATCTATCTTTGGTGAGATTTCCCGAAAATGGGTGGATGCTGGAGCAAACATATTAGTCAATATTACCAATGATGCCTGGTATGGACAGTCAAGTGCGCCGTATCAAACACTTGCCATGACTAAACTGCGTGCGGTAGAAACAAGACGTTCCATAGTACGCTCTGCCAATACCGGATTTTCAGGATTTATTGATCCCAAAGGACGTGTGTGGCAGTTATCTCCTCTGTTTGAGCGTTGGCAGTCTTCAAGAAAAGTACAGATTATGACAGAACGAACACTGTTTGTTCGTGGCGGATATCTTTTT
>JAOZTO010000436.1 GCA_029942265.1 Desulfocapsa sp. | reverse complement strand
TAATTAGAAAAATAGTTCTAAAATTTTGCACAGATTGGTGTGAGGAAAGATATCCTCGTAGGGAATAAAAACAGGAGAGTTTTCTGGCTTGGGAGTGTGTGTGAGCCCTTACTCAAGCCATTTACAAATATCTGTTGAGTCCATACGTTCAGTTCGATATGCATTTACAGGAGACTCCATATCAGGATAGCCTACAGAAAGGCCAAGAATTAAACGGTTGGACAATGGGATACCAAGGCACTCCTTCACTTCTTTTGAATAGAGAGTGGCAAATGCCTGGGGAACTGTGGCAAGTCCTTTTGCGTGAGCTGCAAGCATAAGGCTTTGTGCAAAAATTCCGATGTCAAATAGTGACCATTCACTCAGCGATGCATCCTGATAGAGATAAATGGCGTGTGGTGCAAAGTAGAAATTAAAATTGGCCTTCTTGGCCTTAAAAATCATTTCAGGGGCACCGAGATCAACTCCGGTGAGTTCCATTCGTTTGGTCAGGAGATTTTTGATATTTCCTTTCTCCATATCCGGCCATGAAGTAGGGTTTGCAAGATCAGAATTGTCTTCTGTGTCATTCTCCAGAAGAGTAATAAGAGTTTTTGAAAGCGCTTTCTTTTTCTCACCGGAGACGATTACAGCTTGCCACGGTTGGGAATTTTTATAGGATGGACTCCAGCGAGCGATTTCGATAAGCTCTTCCAGGTCTTTTTTTGGAACGGAATCTGTTGTAAATTTTCTGATACTTCGTCGGGTTTTGATGCATTCCAATGTATTCATGGTAAGATGTGTGGGTAAAAGGAATGGGTTAGTTGAAAAAAGTTCTCTTATTTTAAATAAATCCAAACTATATTCATATAAGATTTAGAGTGAAAAGTCCAAACATATTTCATATATTCCATTATACTAATAGGCTCAGACAATGCTGTTTAAATGTTGGCATAATTGGCGAAAAAAAAGCCGATACCGTGAAGTGAGTATAATGTGCGTGCCTTTGGTGACAGGTATAGCTGCCACAACAGTTATGGAATTTACCGACAGAATTTTCCTGTCCCATTACAGTGTGGATGCAATTTCTGCTGTTGTTCCAGCTGGTGTTACAGCTTTTCTGGTACTCTCTTTTCTTGGTGGGATTGCTGGATATACTTCTGTCTTTATTGCCCAGTATCACGGTTCAGGGCAGCTTGACAAAATAGGAGCAACTCTTTGGCAGGGAATATTCTTCACTCTTTTTTCAGGTGTACTTCTTCTTGCTATAGCAGCGTTTGTCAGCACACCTCTTTTTGAATTGGTGGGCCATGATCCGGAGATTCGTATTCTCGAAGACTACTATTTTAGAATTCTCTGCCAGGGTGGTATCCTGCATGTGGCCATTCAGACTTTGTCCGGTTTTTTTACAGGACGAGGAATGACAAGACCTGTAATGATAGCAAATATTGTGGGGATGATTGTTAATGTGCCTTTGAATTACGCCTTGATCAACGGTGTGTGGGGTATGCCGGAGCTTGGCATTAGAGGTGCTGCTATAGCTACTGTTGCTGCTTGGGGTGTCACAGTATTGTGTCTGGCCCCTCCGATTTTTTCCTCCCGTTTTAGAAAAGATTTTTCCCTCCTTACAACTATGGCGTTTGATTGGAATATATCAAGAAGATTACTCAAATATGGGGTTCCAGGTGCTCTGCAATTTAGTTTGGATATCTTTGCTTTTACTTTTTTTATTCTGATTGTTGGACGAATGGGAACCATTCCACTTGCCGCAACAAACATTGTTATTTCCATCAGTTCCCTTGCTTTTATGCCTGCCCTTGGGTTTTCATTTGGAATTAGCAGTTTAACGGGACAGGCCCTAGGTCGTGGAAAACCCATGGAGGCGCGATCTGCTGCTTGGAGTGGTATTCATATTCTTCTGGTATACACTATGATGTTAAGTCTGTTTTTTGTCTTTGTACCAGATACGATTATTGCAATGTTTTTAGATCCTGCTGAGGTTAGAGGAGATTACGATGAAATTTTACAGATGGGTTCTATCCTCCTGAAAATAGTCGCATTCTATATTTTTATGGATGTGTTTTATATGATTTTTGCAGCTGTTTTAAAGGGAGCGGGTGATACGAGATTTATTTTAATTATGATTGCAGGAATATCTGTTTGTTGCATGTTGATCCCTCTTTTTGTGGGGATTAATTATATGGGAATGGGAATTTATGCAGCATGGGGATGCATTGTTCTGTTTATCAGTAGCCTTAGCCTTGTAACTTCGTTACGTTATCGTGCTGGAAAATGGGAGAAAATGTTGGTTATTGAATAAATACCCCGTTGATTCACACATCCTGCTCTTATTGTTGATGGCATCAAATTTTGATTTTCTTCAAAAAGGGATTGATTCGACGGGCTCATCTATCCGGACAAATTACAAGTTGTCCCGGACAGAAAATATCAAATCCGTGGTCGATCCAGTTTCGCCTTTTCCGATGTACAAAGAATTATTGCAACACAATACTTTTGTTGAGTTGCACACTATACGGAGTAAACATTCGGGTTGGGGGCGAAAATAGGCTCAACCACTGAACTGTAAATGTTT
>JAOZTO010000435.1 GCA_029942265.1 Desulfocapsa sp. | reverse complement strand
TTGGTAACTATTCAGCTAGTACCCGATATTTGGCATAACGCTGAACTGTAACTGTCCAGTTACAGTTCAGTGCTTTGCCAATTATCAGGTGCTCGCTGAATAGTTACATTTTTGGTTAAATAATTCTTAAGGAAAAATAAAATGAAAAAAATAGCAATTCTTGCAGGTGATGGAATAGGCCCTGAGGTAATGGCAGAAGCTGTTAAGGTACTTGATGTGGCACAAAAAAAGTTTGATTTTGAATTATCGTATGAATACGCTGATGTGGGTGGTATTGCCATTGATAATCATGGTGAGGCACTTCCTGCTTCCACTCTGTCACTGTGTGAAAACAGTGATGCGATTCTTTTTGGTTCGGTTGGCGGCCCTAAATGGGAAAGCCTTCCTCCTGAACAGCAGCCGGAACGTGCCGCTCTTCTGCCATTGCGTAAACATTTTGACCTTTTTTGTAACCTGCGTCCTGCACGGGTTTTTAAATCTCTTGTTGCCGCCTGTCCATTACGGTCTGATATCGTAAAAGATGGTTTTGATATTCTCTGTGTTCGTGAACTTACCTCCGGCATCTATTTTGGAACACCTAAAGGACGTGAAGGAGAGGGCGCCGATGAACGGGCTTATGACACCATGGCCTATAAACGCTCAGAAATTGAACGTATTGCCAGATTAGCCTTTGATGCTGCCCGTCTGCGCAGTAAAAAGGTGACTTCTGTTGATAAAGCCAATGTCCTTACTACAATGGTGCTGTGGCGTGAGGTGGTTATTGAAGTGTCAAAAGAGTACCCCGATGTGGAGCTTACTCATATTTATGTTGATAACGCCACCATGCAACTTGTGCGTGATCCGCATCAGTTTGATGTTATGCTCTGCGGCAATATGTTTGGTGATATTATCTCCGATGAATCGGCTATGCTCACAGGTTCAATGGGACTGCTTGCCTCGGCAAGTCTGAATACAGAAAAATTCGGACTCTTTGAACCAGCCGGTGGATCAGCACCTGATATTGCCGGGAAAGGTATAGCCAATCCCATTGCTGAAATTCTTTCGGCGTCCATGATGTTGCGCTATAGCTTTGGACTTGATGCAGCAGCAGATGCCATAGATAGAGCTGTGGAAATGACCCTTGAAAAAGGTATTCATACCACTGATATTGCAATTGATCCGTCACAAACGGTGAACACTGTTGCCATGGGTGATGCCATCGTTTCGGCTCTGTAATGGAAAACAGATCAGACTATGTGTTGGTGGCGAATGATGCTTCCAGAGACCTGGCATTGATGGTTGCAGCCGAGCTTGGACTTGATTTTACGGAGATGATCCGCAGGCAGTTTGCCGATGATGAAATATACCATTCTTTTCCAGCCGATATTGCCGGAAAAGAATTGTTGATTATTGGGAGTACCCATAATGAAAGTTCCCATCAGGAGTTGCTGGATCTTATTCAGGGAGGACGCTATTATAATGCTTCCAGTATAAACGTAATAGTTCCGTACCTTGGCTATTCCACTATGGAACGTGCCAAACGTGGATCGTTCGAAATTCCTAAAGGAGTGACCAGAACCAGGCAGATTTTTCGGGCTCGCCCCGATTTTGTGGCCTTTGTTGATCTCCACTCAGAAGCTGTATTGCATGCTCATACAGGTGATATTTCCACCAAACATATATGGACAGGCGAACTTGTGGTGGATCATCTCAAAAAAATGAATCTGGGCGAGTTTGTTCTGGTTTCTCCTGATTATGGCTTTTCCAAGCAGGTGGCAAAACTTGCCAGCCTGCTTGATTGCCCGCATACGGCAGCGGATAAAGACAGATATGATACAGACAAGACGATTGTCAGCCAGGTTTCAAATGTGGTGCAGGGCAAGACGGCGGTGATTTGTGACGATATGATCCGTACCGGCGGTTCAATTATTCAAACTGCTAATCGTTGTCTGGAGGCTGGTGCCACGGATGTTGCAGTACTAGCAACACATCTTGTGATGGCAGGAGATGCAAGACAGCGTTTTCTGGACAGTCCTATTACAAAGGTGATAGGATCGGATACTTATCCAGGGTGTGTCAGTGATGATCTGCTTGAGGTCTATTCCGTTGCACCATTGCTGGCAAGGATTTTGAGAAGCTATCTCAAGATGTAAATGAAATTTTTATATTCCTTTTTTATATTGTGAGTTGGTTGTAGGTGCGATCAACTCATAAACCTTTTCTTTTGCTCCGGCAGTTCCATTAAGTAGTTCTGAAAATGTACTGATCAATGCAGATTTATCCTCTATTATTATAGTGCCTGTTTTAACATCCCTTAGATCAATAAAAAAGGATGTAAATTTATCAGGGATATCAACCGCAATCTCATTATTCAGGAAATTGAGACCGTTATACAAACAGTTATAACTACTCAGTTCCTTCTTGATGTAAAATGTCTCATTTCGTAAATTGTCAAGAGTAGCTGATTTTTTACAGCCTTGAAGACATTGTTCATCCACGCACTCTTTTGAACATCCGCTAACATGATGAAAGAGACATTGCCTACTGGTCATAAGCAACAAGGGGTGATAGATACTGTAGAAGAGATTAAAATGTTCCG
>JAOZTO010000434.1 GCA_029942265.1 Desulfocapsa sp. | reverse complement strand
GAAAACTATTCTGATAGTCATTGGTACACGCCCGGAAGCTATTAAAATGGCATCGGTAATACATGCTATAAAAAAGGCGGACGACACCTTCAAACTAGTAACCTGTGTCACTGGGCAGCACAGAGAAATTCTTGATCAGATGCTGACTTTTTTTGAAATACAGCCAGATATTGATTTGCAGTTAATGACAGCAAACCAGACCTTAGCCGATTTAACTGCAAAGGCGATCAGAGCAATTTCAGCAACCATTGAAGAAATCAAACCAGATATCACACTTGTACAAGGAGATACAACCACTGCGATGGTTGCAGGGTTAGCTAGTTTCTACGCCAAAGTTCCTGTGGGCCATGTCGAGGCTGGTTTACGAACCGATCAGATGTACGACCCCTTCCCCGAAGAGATAAATCGCAGACTCCTAAGTTCTCTTGCAAGTTTTCATTTTGCTCCTACACCTTTGGCTGCTACAGCTTTGCAGGCTGAAGGACACAAAAAAAAGTCTGTTTTTATCACTGGCAACACGGTTGTAGATGCATTGCTCTGGGCTGCCCCTCGTGTGGTACCCCCTTCACTTGGTCTGACACTTGATACATCCAGGTATATTCTTGTTACTGCGCATCGACGTGAAAACTTTGGTGAACCTATTCGCAATATCTGTGCTGCGCTGAAAAGCATAGTGGAAGAGAATGAAATTGACATAATCTACCCGGTACATCCTAATCCAGCCATCAAAGAAACGGTTTATTCCCTGCTCAGTAATACGAAGAGAATTCACCTGATAGATCCACTTGATTACCAGGATTTTATTGCAGTGATGAAAGATGCTGTTCTCTTACTGACAGATTCTGGAGGAGTACAGGAGGAAGCCCCGTCACTGGGTAAACCTGTGCTTGTATTAAGGAAAACAACTGAAAGACCGGAGGCTGTTGATGCCGGTGTCGCAAAGCTGATTGGCACGAACACAAGTGATATCATTCAAGAAGTTGAATTACTATTACATAACAGTAAAACATATCAGGCTATGGCACAAGCCTCCAATCCATTTGGTGATGGTTCTGCAGCTGATCAAATTGTAACGATTTTGAAAAGCTGCACAAAATAGCCTAAGGAACAGGGATCAAACAACTTACATTCTACCAAGACCGTAATATTTAAACCCGGCATCCTGAATCTGCTTCGGTGAGTACACATTGCGAAGATCAACAAACACTGCGCCGTTCATCTTCTCTTTGATTTCAGCAAGATTCAAGGCACGATACTGATTCCACTCTGTAAACAGAACCACAACATCGGCACCTTCACATGCCTCATACGCATTATTAACATAAGTCCAGTCAGGATACATTTCCTTTGCTTCTCGCATGCCCTGTGGATCATGCGCCCTGATTTTTGCTCCTTTTTCAGCAAGTGGTGGCAAAATTGAGAGCGGTGGAGATTCACGAAGATCATCCGTTTCCGGTTTGAACGCAAGGCCAAGGGCAGCAATGGTTTTTCCAGCTTCGCTTCCGCCTAGAGCATCGCGAATTTTTTTAACCATCCTGGCTTTCTGGGCAGAATTAATTTCAACAGCTGCTTCAACAGAGCGTGCTGTCACCCCATTTTCCTGAGCAATTCGTAAAAGTGCCAAGGTATCTTTAGGAAAACATGATCCACCATAACCAGGCCCTGGATGCAGGAATTTTGCACCAATTCTGCCATCAAGCCCAATACCCTTTGCCAAATCAACGACATCTGCCCCTACTTCTTCGCAAAGCGTAGACATTTCATTAATAAAAGAAATTTTCATGGCCAGAAATGCGTTTGCTGCATACTTAATAAGCTCGGCAGATTCAAGTCCTGTAAACACAAATGGAGTTGATAAAAGAAAAAGTGGATCATACACTTCTTTCATGACACCACGTGCTTTTTCGGAATCTGTTCCGACAACAACTCTATCCGGCCTCATAAAATCATTTATAGCAGCCCCCTCGCGTAAAAACTCAGGGTTCGATGCCACATCAAAGTCTGCTGATGGGTTGCTTTCTTTTATAATTCTTTTTACCTGCCGTGCAGTACCAACAGGGACAGTACTTTTATCAACAACAACAGTATAATCGGAGAGATGAACAGCAATATCCTTTGCTGCTGCATAGATATAACTAAGATCTGCATATCCATCACCACGACGTGACGATGGAGTACCAACAGCAATAAAAACAGCTTGGGCTTCCGGCACACAATCAGCAAGATCAGAAGAGAATTTTAAGTGCCCATCTTCAACATTTTTTGCAACCAGTGTGTCAAGTCCTGGTTCATATATTGGGATTTCTCCTTTCAATAAACGATCAATTTTATCTGTATCCTTATCCATGCAGATAACACGATGTCCAAACTCTGCGAGACATGCACCTGTCACAAGGCCAACATATCCGGTTCCTATCATTGTAATGTTCATATTTAGTTTCCGATTATAAAATTATTTTTTTCAAACAAAAAAGTTACCAAAACATTCGTACCGCATTGTGAACTGTGTGTCAACGATTCGTCCACATGTTCATATGTAAATATTCGGCTAGGAGGCTGTCCGAGAATGGCCTTTTGTCCAAACTCTTCAGAATTGTCAAAA
>JAOZTO010000433.1:1670-2616 GCA_029942265.1 Desulfocapsa sp. | reverse complement strand
TGCTCTCAGGCACTGTATTGAAGAAACAGACCTTGAAGGTGAATGGCCAGACCAACATAAGAAAACAATTATTCCCTTTTCATTGTTTGATGAACAATTGCTAGAGGGCTATAGCACATCACGTAAAACTCAAATGGGACTCTTTGAACTGGATCCTCCACCCAAGTTTGATTTGGTAATAGTTGATGAAGCGCATCATGTCAGGAATGCCTCTACGTTTGCCCATCAAGCAGTTAATTTCTTTTGTGAAAATGCAGAAGCTGTTCTCTTTTTGACGGCCACGCCTGTTCAGATGGGTAGTCACGATCTCTATACGCTCCTGAATTTACTTCGACCTGATCTTGTAATTGATGAGGAAACATTTCAGCATATGGCAGAGCCAAATCCTTATATTAACCAGGCTTTGACGGAAGCAAGATCAGGTGGAGAAGACTGGAATCAACTAGCAGCAACAGCATTAGATATGGCAGCAGGAACTTCATGGGGAAGTGTAATGTTGCGGAATAATCCGATATTTAAAGAGACACAGAAAAAACTTCTGCAAGAGGAATTGGGCCGTGAAGATCGTATCCTGACTATTCGTGATATTGAGAACTTTCATAGCTTTGCCCGGATAATTAACAGAACCAGAAGGCGTGACATTGGTAACTTTTGTTTACGAAGACCACATACAATAGAGGTAACTTTTACTGATGAGCAAAAAGAGTTGCATGACCAACTATTAAGTTTTGAGGCGAAAGCTCTATCTATTTTACATGGGGCTCAGAATGTCAATTTTATGATGTCAACCTTACGGCGTCAGACGGCAAGCTGTATCTTTGGACTTGCTCCCTACATTGATCACATTCTCAATAGACGACTTTCTGAGTTTGAGTGGCATGAAACGACAGATGAGGAGATGCCTGATTTAAGCATTTTTGATTCATTAAAAGAGGACGCACAAAAT
>JAOZTO010000433.1:0-1660 GCA_029942265.1 Desulfocapsa sp. | reverse complement strand
CTCGACCAGGCCATGAATCTGCCCCCAGACGATCCTAAATTTGATGAATTTCTCCTTATCATTCTCGAAAAACAAGATCAGGAAAATAATAAGGTTATGGTGTTCAGCAGTTTTCGGCATACCTTGTTTTACTTAGAAGAAAAGTTAAAATCTGAAGGTGTACGAGTTGGCTTGGTATATGGTGACGTAAAAGACGAAGAACGCTTGATGTTGAGACGACACTTTGAAGGTTCCCGTGAAGTGGAAAATTCGATTGATGTTATGCTTTTTTCTGAGGTTGGTTGCGAAGGACTTGATTACCAGTTCTGTGATTTGATGGTTAATTACGATTTACCCTGGAACCCTATGCGTATCGAGCAGAGAATAGGTCGTATTGATCGGCGAGGTCAAAAGAGTGAAGCAGTGGCAATCTATAATATGATTACACCTGATACAGTTGATGCTGATATTTACGAAAGGTGTTTATTGCGCATCGGTGTTTTTGAAGAAAGTATTGGAGATTGTGAAGAAATACTTGGTGGTATCCATCGAGAAATTAGAGGTATTGCCGACAACATGAAGTTGAATGAAGCGGAGCGGCGGGAAAAGCTGGAACAACTTGCAGACAATGAGATAAGTAAAATTCACGAGCAACAGGCTCTTGAAGATCGTGAGCATGAATTGTTTGGTATCCGCTTACCTAAATTTACAGTGGATCATGAGGTGCGTGAATCTGAAAGTTATTGGTTAACACCAGAATCTATTCAACGATTTGTTGCGGAGTATTTAAACAAACGAGTTGGTGATGGGGATTTTATTCTTGGTGAAAAAGACTTGAAAACCTTGCGTTTATCTCAAAATGCAAGGAACTTAGTTTTGGAAGATCATAGGCGTATGAATCCCCAGAGAACACCGATGAATCGTGCTTGGGAAAAATGGCTAAAAGGATCAGAACAGCATTGTGTTATCACATTTGACTCTGCTTGTGCAGCTGATCATAGAGAAACACATTTTATTATGCCATTACATCCGCTGGTACTACAAGCAGCGCATTTTCTTGAAACGGCTGATCCTGTTTATACTGCATTGCGTGTCAATGATTCTGAAGCTGAACCAGGTGAGTTTCTTTTTGCAATTTATGCCTGGGAGTACAAGGGAATAAGGCCAGAGCTGAAGCTGGTTCCCGTTTGTGAGAATAGCAGCGTCCGAGATAATTTCTTTGATTATATTGAGTCTGGCGTGGAAATCCTTTCTGGTCAGGCATTACCCGAAGAAAATGCTTTCAAGGAACTGGATAAGATACATCACGATTTATGGAGTAAAGAAAAAGAAGAACATCATACAAGAACCAAAGAGATATCCTCTTTTCAACGAGTGAGTTTAGAGACCAGCCACAAAGGTCGGCAAAGTGTTATAGCAGAACAACTTGATAACTCGACAAATGAAAAAATCAGGAAGATGAAACAGGCACAACTGACCAATAATCAGGCTGATTTTGAAAGGAAATTGGCAGAGTTGGATGTTGCACAATCAGGGGCTGATATCCATGCTCGACCTGTTGTTTTTGGTGTATTGAAGCTGGAGGGGTAAATTTGCAGAAGAAGGTTATTCAAGAAATCAGAGATGATTATAGTCCAGAAAAAAATAGTGCCCGTACACTGGAAGGGTATGCTGCAAGCAT
>JAOZTO010000432.1 GCA_029942265.1 Desulfocapsa sp. | reverse complement strand
CTGAAAATGTTTTTTCTGGGCAAGATAGATCGTCCAGTTTCCATCAGAAACAGCTTTCGGGTCAGAGGCACGCACACGTAAACGTTCTTGTACTACTTTTTCAGAACAGAAACAATGTACAAAAATGACATTTGCCTGGTCTGCAAATGCTGTTCTCAGGAGATTTCGTTCATCAAGAGACTGGTACGAACCGTCAAGAACAACCGTTGATTTCCTGTGCTCAAGAAAGTGATGTAAGGCATGATCACGTAGCGCATCATAGGTCAACCTACTAAATTCAGGGGTGTAGATTCCTTTCCCAACATTTTCCTGCTGTTTTGTTTCCGGAGTCAACCCCGCCAGTTTTTTCCTAACTCTGTCTGAATTATAATATGGGTAATCATTCTGTTCTGCCCAAGCAGAAGCAAGATAACT
Organism: Desulfocapsa sp.; assembly: GCA_029942265.1. Taxonomy (GTDB): domain Bacteria; phylum Desulfobacterota; class Desulfobulbia; order Desulfobulbales; family Desulfocapsaceae; genus Desulfocapsa. The sequence continues at coordinate 2,202 of JAOZTO010000432.1, read as the reverse complement.
CTTACCAGTAGCAATCATCCCAAAAAAAATAACGAGAAGGTTTTCAGGCTGTTGCATATTTCTCTGCCAAAAGAAAATGTGTCTTTGCCTGCGCTACACATGCTGCAGTGTTTTTTTCATCCACTGCCGGATCGCTTGCCGTAAACAGAGCAATTTTTGCACGAACATAACTTCGATAACATTTATAAAAATTCAGCATCTTCAAAAGCCCTGTATCACCAGATTGTGCGACATAGTGTTCTACAAAATAGTCTGAGAGTTCCGTTTCTCCATGAAAATCAAGATCCATTGCCAAAAAAGCCACATCCGCTGCCACATCTGTATAACGAAACCGTTCATTGAACTCGATACAATCAAAGATACATACAGGATCAGTGAGGCAGATATTGGCCGAGTGCAGATCACCGTGGCAATCTCTAATTTTTCCTAGATCAATGCGCGTCTGAAACCGATCTTCATGACCTAAAAATTCTTTTGAATATTGTATAATTGCATCATACTGAGCCTTTGTAATGGCCCCCTGATCCACAAAAGATTCAGTTTGTTCAAAATTTTCCAGTACATTTACAGCAACAGAATCTGCTTTGCCGAATTCTTTTACAGTATCTCCTCCTACAGCGGCCTCGTAAAACGGAACAAGTTGGCTGACAATGGCGTCAAGATGTGCTCTGGTTAATTCACCCCTTGCCATAACATTTCCCATCATCTGTTGTTCGGGCATGCGTGTCATCCTGATACCATACTCAACAGGCTCGCCATCACCATTCAGAGCAAAACTATCGCCATCTGCGGTGAGAGTAACCAGTTCCTCGTAAATATCAGGACAAAGTCTTCGATTTAACACTATTTCCTGTTCGCAATAGTATTTTCTTTTTTCAAGCGTTGAAAAATTTAGGAACCCAAAGTCGACGGGCTTTTTCCACTTATAGACATATTCTCCTGCAAGTAGGACAAAGGAAATATGCGTCTGGACAAGACTCACCGCAGAAGCTGGATGCGGATAGCTGTTTTCTTTTTGTAAATACTGAACATATGCTGGAAGTGTTATTTCACCCATTGGAAAGACTCCTGATAAAAAATTTCGATTTGAATTGAACAAAACTTTACCTTGACTACTCTTCATGATACTTTAAACTTTTCCTCTTTAACTTTCTACTTTAAACTGGTGTGTAATGAATCAAAATACCATACAAAAACTTCTTGAAAAAGTTCAACAGGGCAATTGTTCCGTTGAACAAGCTTTACAGACACTTCGCCATATGCCCGGACAATTTGTTAAAGATGCCTGTATAGACCACCACCGAAACCTTCGGACAGGTATTCCAGAAGTAATATACGGTGCATCCAAAAATAGTGAGCAGATTATAACTATTGCAAGAACGTTTCTACAGCATCAATCTCTGTTTCTTGCCACCCGTGTTGATTCTGAAAAAGCGGGACTTGTGAAAGATGCACTTCCTGAAATCATATATCATGAACAGGCAAGGATGCTTTCCTGTAATATGCAGGAAAGCAATCGTACAAATGTGCATGGAAATATAGTTATTCTCTGCGCCGGAACATCCGATATTCCTGTGGCAGAAGAAGCGAGAATCACAGCAGAAGCCTTAGGAAATCCAGTTAGTAGTTATTACGATGTGGGCGTGGCCGGTCTTCATCGTCTTTTCAAACAACAAGATGCCATTTCATCTGCTTCTGTCATCATCGTTGTGGCCGGAATGGAAGGGGCATTACCCAGCGTGGTGAGCGGAATGTGTACCTGTCCTGTGGTGGCTGTTCCCACTTCAGTTGGTTACGGAACAAGCTTTGGTGGAATTTCTGCACTTTTGGGAATGCTTAACAGTTGTGCCCCTAGCCTTGCCGTAGTGAACATTGATAATGGATTTGGTGCAGCCTGTCACGCATCATCTATTAATAGAAAAGTAAGCGCTCCATGAACACCACCCTGCACGATCTCGAATTACCCGATATACCAACATGTATTATCGTGCACTTCGAGATCGCACATGGCGGCGTCCCTGAAACACTTACAGGGACAGGAGTTTGATAAAGCAAGGTGCGGTTAATTGGACGCTTACATAGAAAAAATGGTAAATGCTTGCAAGATTCAAACAGTACAGTATAATCGGCTAGATTTATCTAAAAACATGTAACTATTCAGCTGCACCCCATCTTCGCCCATTTGGACATTCTCACATAGCA
>JAOZTO010000431.1 GCA_029942265.1 Desulfocapsa sp. | reverse complement strand
AGGCAACCATTAACGCATGCGATTGTGATATCGTCGTGTCAGCAACTCCTATTGATCTGACCCGATTGGTAAACATCAAAAAACCCACCTTACGTGTTCGCTATACTTATCGTGACAATAGCAAACCTACACTGGGTGAATTGGTAAAAGAAATGCTACTTGCAAGTTAGCATATTATTTTGACTAAGGTTGTTGGGAAAAACTTTGTTTTCCTGACAGCCTAGGAGCTTGCCTGAGCATTGTTTTTTTGACAATTCTGAAGAATTTGGGAGAAAGGGCATTCTTGGACAGGTTCCTGGAACTTTGACTATGAAATTAATTTTATGAATACTGATAAAAAAAAACCAACCCTACTTATTGCCCTTGGTGGTAATGCTCTTATTCAAAAAGGCCAGGAAGGCACTATTGAGCAGCAATTTGAAAATCTCAGAATTTCAATTCGTCAGATCGCATCACTGGTAAACGACTATAAAATCATTATTACCCATGGTAATGGTCCCCAAGTGGGCAACCTCATGCTGCAACAAGAATCTTGTGATGAAGTACCTAAATTACCACTTGAAATTCTTGTGGCTCAAACTCAAGGACAGATCGGCTACATGATAGAATCTGTTTTGGATGAGTCCCTCATGGAACAGACTTCTGATTTCAATCCACTTGTATCTCTGATTACTTATGTAGCGGTAGATGAAAATGATCCTGCGTTTGTGAATCCAACAAAACCCATTGGGCCGTTTTTTACTGCTGCCGAAACTGAGAAACTCGATTACCCGACAATGGAGACACCAAACGGATTCAGGCGTGTTGTTGCATCACCCAAGCCTGTTACAATTATTGAAAAACGGGAAATACAGCGGTTGATTGATGATGGGTTTATCGTTATTTGTTGTGGAGGAGGAGGAATACCAGTGGTTAGAAATGGCCGGGCATTCAACGGTGTTGACGCTGTGATTGACAAAGATCTGGTAAGTGCATTACTGGCTACAGAAATAAATGCCGATCTGTTTGTAATTGCCACGGATGTAGAAGGAGTTCTTACTGATTTCAATACTCCCAACCAGAAGCTCATCTCACAGATGCGACTTGATGAGGCCGAAGAATTTCTTTCCAGCAATAAAACCGGCAAAGGTTCCATGGGACCCAAAGTTGAAGCGGCTTTTAAATTTGTCCAAGATACCGGAAAACGTGCAGTGATCACATCAATTGAATCAATTTGTGATAGTGTAAATGGAAAAGCAGGCACTCAAATTATCCAATAAAAGATACAAAAAAATACAAGGAGCAATCAATATGGAAACATCAGAATATATCAGCCTGGAAAACGAGTACGGTGCCAGTAACTATAAACCTCTTGATGTTGTACTGACCAAGGGAGAAGGGATTTGGGTATGGGATGTAGATGGTAATAAGTATATGGATTGTCTTGCTGCTTATTCTGCAGTTAATCAAGGGCATTGCCATCCTAAAATTTTCAAGGCGATGAATGATCAGGCAAAAAAACTGACACTTACCTCAAGAGCATTTCGTAATGATCAGTTGCCACTTCTCTATAAAGAACTGTGCGAGATGACAAATTCTCATAAAATCCTTCCCATGAATAGTGGTGCCGAAGCTGTTGAAACTGCTATAAAATGTGTTCGTAAATGGGGATATGAAGTTAAGGGAATTGAAGAAGATAAAGCTGAAATTATAGTATGTAATGATAACTTCCATGGTCGTACCTTATCTATTGTTGGATTTTCAACTGATGATAATGCAAGAGATAGTTTTGGTCCCTTTCCAGCTGGATTTAAAATTATTCCATATGGTGACGCGGAAGCTCTGGAAAAAGCTATTACTAAAAACACAGCTGCCTTTATGGTTGAGCCTATTCAAGGAGAAGCTGGAGTTATTATTCCACCCGAAGGATATTTCAAAAAGGTTAGGGAAATTTGTGATCGGAACAATGTGGTTCTTGTTCTTGATGAGATCCAGACAGGTCTTGGCAGAACAGGGGCACTACTTGCAGAAGAACATGAAGGAATTGAAGCCGATCTGACTCTTATAGGAAAAGCGCTCTCAGGTGGTTTTTATCCTGTTTCCGCTGTACTTTCCAATAAAGAAGTTTTGGAAATTTTAAAACCTGGCCAACATGGTTCCACTTTTGGAGGAAACCCGCTTGCCTGTAGTATTGCACGAGCTTCCCTGCAAGTTCTTGTTGATGAAGGCATGATCGAAAATTCTAAAAAAATGGGTGAATATTTTCTTTCAGAACTCAAGAAGATCAATAACAAAGATATCAAAGATATCAGAGGTCGCGGTCTGATGATCGCAATTGAACTTCATGAAGGAACCGAGGGAGGTGCCAGAGCCATTGCAGAAAAATTGCAGAAGCTTGGTATCCTGTGCAAAGAAACACACACATATACAGTACGATTTGCGCCCCCTCTTATTATCAAAAAAGAAGAAGTTGACTGGGCACTTGAAAGAATTAAGCAAGTGCTTGGTTAGTAAAATCATTAGACCGCCGGCTGAAATATTCGGCTAGCACCCCATCTTCATTCGATCCGGCTTGTTCGCATATTAACAAATATAGTTCACAAGCCGGATCAAACGAACCTGGGGCACTATCCAAACATT
>JAOZTO010000430.1 GCA_029942265.1 Desulfocapsa sp. | reverse complement strand
AAATTTTCCATTTATCTCGACATCGAACCAAAATGCTATTAAATCAACGGACTCAGATATGATGGATTTGTAAAAAACTCACTATCATCGATATATATAATATGCTTGAATGCCTTAAACAAATCGAACAGGAGACATTGTCTCCCCTAGATCTTTTACCCCACGCAGATCTTCATGAAAAGCTCGTTGATCTTGTGGTTGCAGGAGTTCCTGACGGAATTCCTGCTGAAACAGCACTCAAACTACAACAATTAAAACACACTTTGGAACGTGAATCTGTGAGTGGGCTGAATGTTGTCGTATTTGGTGGTGGCACAGGACTTTCAACAATAGTTGGTGGTGACAGTCGGTCGGAGTTGTGGGGCAGGGAACCATTTTCAGGTTTAAAAGAGGTTTTTCCAGAGACAAAATCCATCGTCTGCATAACCGATGATGGTGGATCTACAGGTGAATTACTCAAGGATTTGCCACTTATTGCATTGGGTGATATTCGTCATGTCATGCTTTCATCCATTCAACTTAGCAAGCTACAAAAGGATTATGGATTAACTGAAGTATCTGCTGGAAAATGTGTTGAAATCCTTGCCGCTGTGTTTAACTATCGTTTTTCAAAAAGACCGGAGAACAGCCAGCAATTGTTGGTTGACTGTGGTTTGAAACAACAGAAGGAAATTCCTGAGCATATACAGAGTAAACTCGAAAGAATCATACACACTCTCTATTCTGATTCACGCCTCAATATAACCCTTGATCGTCCCCATTGCCTTGGAAATCTTATCCTTGCGGCCTCCATTTATGAAAAAATCCCAAACCATTATTCCAATGCGTTACTTGCAACTGAACCGAATATTATCCGTCAGAATCTTCAACGTGGCATAACATCTCTTTGTAAACTTCTTGGTGCCAATGAGCAGGCGGTTATTCCGTGTACTCATATTCCTGCCGAACTGAGTATTCGATATAGCAATGGTGTGCAGGTCACAGGAGAACAGAAATCAGGAGAAGCCAGGAGAGGGTATCCAATTGAAACTGTATGTATTAATTTTTGCAATCTCCCAGAAGTGAGCGATGAACTGCTTGGAGTGATCAAGGATGCGGATGTCATGATTATGGCTCCTGGGAGTTTGTACAGCTCACTTATTCCTATATTTCAGGTGCCAGGGATTGCTACTGCAGTTAAACAAAATGTTCAGGCACTTAAGGTTTTGGTGTCAAATCTGTGGGTTCAAGTCGGTGAAACTGATCTCAGTATGTCAGAGCCTGACAGGAAATTTCATCTATCAGATCTGCTTAAAGCCTATGCTCAAAATATTCCTGGGGGAAACAGAGGGCTATTTGATACGGTACTTTGCCTCTCCTTAAAGGATGTTCCAGCCACAGTAATTCAAAATTATGCAATTGAAGGAAAAAATCCCATTTATCTTGATCGTGAAGAGGTGAGAGCACAGGGGATAAGTCCACTTGAATGTGGTATTTATTCCTTTTCTGCTCTGCGTGAACATGGTGTTATTCGCCATGATCCTCGACAGTTTGCTCTGGTTATTCGTACTTTATGGGCTATTGCGAATATGGAAAAGCAAGACAACAAGGCCAAAGATTCTGATATAAGTCGTTCTGGAAATGCCAAGTTTTTGACATCTATGGAGGTTTCCTCTGTTCGTTATGCAAAAATAAAAGAATATTTGTCGAGTATCAGTATCAATATTCAGGAACACCGTGAGGATAAAAAACGAGTGATCCGCTCGATCCTTCAAGATATTTTGTGGCAGCACAAAGATATTCCATTGAAGCACCTTGAGTGTATTAAAGGAATACAGTGTATTACGACTGACGATTGGCAACGCAATCAAAATTGGGATAAAGTATTTTCTTTCTTTGATCCTTCCGATAGTATTGTCAAAATTCGTCAGGATAAGTTTGCTTCAAAGGCTACACTCGAAGTCCCATTTCTTGTTGCTCTTGGCCAGGCGCTCCTAGGAAATTATGCACAACAAAAGCGTATTCGAGAGGTGGTGATTGATGGAGTTAGTGTGGGAAAAGCGTATCATATCGATCTGAGAACAGCGACAAACCGCACCTGTTATTTTAGTGAGGTTGAACTAGCTGAGTATTTGAGTCTTTCACGAATGGTAGCAGACCCATCTAATCCCAATCACTTTACACGTCTTGTTAATGGTTCAGAAGGCTTTACTCCACCTGGACTTCTTATGGGACTCACTTATGCGTGGTATCTTGATAATCGATTCGCATCTCATGTTGAGTATAAAATGGCTGTAATGCGCATAGACCATTCTGATCTTATCCCTGAACAGATCCGCATGAAAAGCCGTCGTGAAAAGCTCACACTTTTTTTCAGAGAGGTTGTTTTTAGCCATTAACTTTTACGAGTTCCTTCATATATGAGTCCGTTGATTTAATAGCATTTTGGTTCGATGTCGAGGTAAATGCAAAATTTTACCGCAGGCATATGGTTGATATTCCGAGGATAAAATTTTTCATTTAACGAAGAGATCGGGCAGATAGCGAGGTACGAGACTTCGAAAAGGCATTAAATCAACGGGCTCATGTGTGATACGTACTCGTCCGATTAACCGCACCTTGCTTATATTCCAGGACAAACCGATTG
>JAOZTO010000429.1 GCA_029942265.1 Desulfocapsa sp. | reverse complement strand
ACAATGGGGTGTATGGCAGCTTATGCCATCGTCAGATTTCGCTTTATGGGAAGAGATGTTGTCTCTCTGACGACTCTTTTAATGAGGATGGTTCCACCCGCCGTACTCACAGTTCCTGTTTTTGCAATATGGACATTTCAATATAATCTCAGTAACAGCTTGAATGGCCTTATACTGGTTTATGTTGCAATCAACCTGCCCTTTGTTATTTGGATTCTGCAAAGTTTTATCAAACAAGTGCCGATCCAACTAGAAGAGGCGGCACGGGTAGACGGTGCTAATCCCTTCCAAGTGTTCTTTTTGATTGTGTTGCCGGTCATTAAACCCGGTCTGGCTGCTGCTGCTATCTTTACTTTTCGTATTGCCTGGAACGAATTCATCCTGGCTCTCATTCTGACAAACCGATCTACCCGAACAACTCCTGTACAAATTTCTCTATTTATGACGGAACACAATATCGATTGGGGACAGATCATGGCAATGGGAATGCTGATCGCTGTGCCACCTATCATTTTTACATTTGTAGCATCAAAGCAAATTATTACTGGTATGACAGCGGGTGCTGTGAAGGGGTAGGTCTGGTTATCATTCTTCCAAATGAGATAGAATGGTAGCGGCCGCATCTGTAAGATCTTTGTGGAGAGCGATTCGTACGCCTTCACTGTCACCGCTTGCAAATCCTTCGAGCATTTTTGTATGACAGTCAATAGCACTGCTCAAATCCCTGCCTTCAATAGCAAAAAGATAGATATAGGGATTTGTTCTGGCAAGTAACCGCTGAATGAGTTCCAAAAGAAGTGGGGAGTTTGCATACGAATATATTGCCTGATGAAATTCATCGTTCTTTTTGATATATGCTTTGCTGTGGCCACCAACCAGCTTTTCCATATTTTTGAGGATCTTTTCAACCCTCACCACAGCTTTTTTCTTCCGCAACTGACATGCTTTTGTTACTGCTTCTGATTCAAGAAGGAGACGGAGATTGAGTATTTCCTGAAACTGGGATTTAGTCAAATGATTGACCTGAATCCTCTTATTACTCTCAACTACCAGAATTTTCTCAGATTCAAGTTGCCATACAGCTTCACGAACAGGTAAAAGACTTACACCAAACTGATCAGCTAATCCTCGAAGATTTATCACTTCACCTGGTAACAATTCAGCACCGAGTATCTTAGTCCTGAGTTGAGTGTAGACCTTCTGTCGCAACGTTTCCGTCTTAATTTTTTCAATACCCATATCTTGCCTTTTTCGTTATATGTGATATCATATCACGTATAGTTTTCTTTTTACAAATGCTGAATTGTTTCCCATTGAAAGGATGTATTAGAGCTGAATATATACTCAATGTATACAATTATTGATACCTCAATTTGATATAATTAAAAAACAACACAGAGGAATATTATGAGCAAAGTTAATGAAATAACAAGAGAATCATGGATTCTTAAAAATTTCCCTGAATGGGGAACCTGGCTGAACGAAGAAATAGAAGAGGAATGTGTGGAACCTGGCAGTGTATCAATGTGGTGGCTTGGTTGTACGGGTATATGGCTAAAAACCCCAGGAGATACCAACCTCTGTATTGACTACTGGACAAAACACGGCAAAAAAACAAAAAAGAACCAACTAATGAAGGATCAACACCAGCATCAACGAATGATTGGCTGCCAGAAACTTCAACCAAATCTGCGTAATGTGCCCTGTGTTCTTGACCCCTTTGCAATTAAAAAAGTTGATGCTATTCTCTCAACTCACCACCATGGCGATCATATTGATGAGAATGTTGCAGCTGCCGTTCTTCAAAACTGTAGTACAGATGTGAAATTTATCGGCCCTCAAGCCTGTGTCGATCTCTGGACTGGTTGGGGTGTCCCTAAAGATCGCTGCATAATCATGAAACCAGGTGATACGGTTACAATTGGTGATACTGAAATTGTTGCCTTGGAGTCCTTTGATCGTACTGAATTGGTTACTGCTCCACAAGGAGTCGTTCTCAAAGGAAATCCAGTCCAGGAGATGGATCTTCTCGCTGTAAATTACCTTATCAAAACACCTGGAGGAAATGTTTATCATGGTGGCGACTCTCATTATTCAAACTACTATGCAAAACATGGCAATGATCATACAATTGATGTTGCCTTTGGGTCTTATGGCGAGAATCCTCGTGGTATGACTGACAAGATGACTTCAAGTGATATCTTGCGCATGGCCGAAAGCCTAAAATGCCAGGTTGTCATTCCCATACATCACGATATCTGGACAAATTTCCAGGCAGATCCTATGGAAATCAAAATGCTTTGGAAAATGAGGAAAGATCGTCTCAAATATACTTTTAAACCCTTTATCTGGCAGGTGGGTGGACAATTCACCTTTCCCCGTGACAAGGACGATCTTGAATTTCATTACCAACGCGGTTTTGAGGATGCCTTTTCAATTGAACCAGATCTGCCATTCAAATCACTACTCTAACGTAAATATTCGGTTAGGAGGTTGTCCGAGAATAGGCATTTCGTTCAAAATCGAAGAATTTTCTAAAAATAAGCACAGGCATATGTTTGATATTCCGAGCATTATTTTTTGACAATTCTGAAGAGTTTGGGCGAAAGGGCATTCTCGGACAACCTCCTAGG
>JAOZTO010000428.1 GCA_029942265.1 Desulfocapsa sp. | reverse complement strand
CACATATGAACAAATATAGTTCACAAGCCGGATCAAACGAACATAGGGCACTATCCAAATATTTACGTTCATTTTTCAAAAACAATTATTCACCCAAAAAGATGTTTTACTTCTCTGTGGAAGAAGAGTAAATAATCAGATAATGGTTTGTATAGCAAGGTCGTTATGCAAAGTCAAACTTTTTAGTACCTTACTTGCGGTTTACTGCGTTAGCATCTTGGATTACAAGCTGTTTATGAAATATCTCTTCTTTTCAGTTCTTATCTTTATATTACTCTGTTCTTGCTCTGCTGATAAGGATGATATAACTGAATCAAAAAATGCTAATAAATCTCCAAAAGGCTGTTTGGGCTGTCATGCTATGGTTCTGGATACTTCCCACGACATTGACTGTAGTGTTTGTCATGGCGGAAATCAGGAATCTAATAATAAAGAAAATGGACATAAAAATTTAATAAAACAGCCTTCTCACCCAAACCACATGTTAACAACCTGTGGAAAATGCCATGAAGAGTATGTAAAAGAAAGTCGCCATTCACTTCACTTTACTTTGAAGAATGAAGTGAATCGTGTTCGTGAAAGTTTTGGTGCAAAAACACCAATTCAATCTCTTACTGAAATTCCCATCGTACAAACTCCACAAACGCCTCTTGAGCTTGCGGATGATCTTCTCAGAAGACGCTGTTTACGGTGCCACCCCTACTATTCAGGCGACAATTATCCTGAAGTATCCCGTGGCACTGGGTGCGCAAGCTGTCATCTTGAATTTTATGAGGGGAAACTTGTTTCACATTCTTTTTTAAGAAAACCTGGCGACAAACAATGTTTGCAATGCCATTACGGTAATTGGGTCGGAGCCGATTATTATGGTCGGTACGAACACGATATGAACGATGAATACCGCACTCCATACACCACAAGGAATGACTATTTTCGACCATTTGGTATCGAGTTTCATCAACTTGTGCCAGATATCCACCAACAAAAAGGACTTATTTGCATCGACTGCCATGGCGGAAATCAACTTATGAGTGCTAAGGCAGCCAAAATCAGATGTGTTGATTGCCATAAGGAAGATCTGATCAGCCAAAATATTCCAACAGGAAATATTGACTATAGTGACAATAACAACACATATAACTTACTTTCGTATGGTGATGGAAAACTTCACCAAATTCCGATGATGCAGCACATTGCTCATGTTCAATATAATGATTTTACAGGCTGTCAGGTGTGCCACGCCCAGTGGTCTTATAATGACTCTGGCATTCATTTACTTCGCAGAGATCAAGAAGAATTTGACGATTTTTCTAAACTGACAATACAGGGAAGTTTTGAGGTGGAAACCATTCTTTCTAATAATCTCAATTTCGATGCCGATGAACTTGATTATGTTATGAGTGACAAAATTACCGGCACACAAGGAATTGGACTATGGATGAAAGGATATGAAATCAGACGCTGGGAAGAAATTGTAATAGGTCGTGATGCAAATGGTTTTTTACAGGTGATGCGGCCACTATTGGATTTTCAGCTCTCTTGGGTAGATGAAAATGAAGAAGTTATTTTTGATTCCATTCAAGGAAAAGCACCTGCGAATGGAATGCTACCCTATGTCCCCCACACTACTGGCAAAGCAGGTCTTTTTTACCAGCAGCGTATAGATTCATACTTATCATCAGAAAAATTATAGCAAATATTATGTTGTCATCTCTTCGACCAATACACCATAGCAACAATTGCTATAAAGCCGTAATTGTCATAGCTGTCATATCTGTACTTCTTTCAGGTATGTTCTTTCATTGTTCAGCAGCAACTCGTAAAAAAGGAACCCAAAGGCCATATGTGATTAATAACAAATCATATTCTCCACTTCCATCAGCAGAAGGATATGAAAAAATAGGAATCGCATCATGGTATGGGGCTGATTTTCATGGCCGAAAGACATCAAATGGGGAAACTTACAATATGCATGCTATTACAGCCGCACACAAGCTGCTACCCATGCATACCATGCTCCTTGTTACTAACCTTGATAATGGTAAGGAAATTGTGGTTCGAGTGAATGACCGTGGGCCATTTGTGCAGGGACGTATCATAGATTTAAGTTATGCTGCTGCTCAAAAAGTATCGATTGTTAAGACAGGTACGGCACGTGTTAAGATAACAGCATTGGGCGAAACACAACGTAACAAAAAGACAGGAAAACGGACTTTCAAGAAGCATGCTGACCTACGGTCCGGAACATTCTTCGTCCAGATTGGGGCATTTACAAAAAAATACAATGCGTTGGAACTACAAGAAAAATTCCTTGACCGAGGACACCGCACTGTTATCCAAAAGGCATTAATAAAAGGCGATACTTATTACCGCGTTCAAGTATTTGTGGGAGAAACACTGGGCAGTGCCAGAAAAAGCGAAAAACTTCTCAGGGAAAAAGGATATACGGGTGCGTTTGTTATTGCACGTTGAAGGTAAAGGTAGTTGGTGAATGTGACCAAAAAAATCACCTGTTTTTTTGACTGTTATTACACAAATCTTGTAGGGTGTTCAGTATTGAGGACAAGCATTTTGAATAGATTCAAGTAGTTTATAAGGTTAGATTTCCTGACCCATTTGCGCCATAAATTGAAGATGTTTTTAA
>JAOZTO010000427.1 GCA_029942265.1 Desulfocapsa sp. | reverse complement strand
TCATATTTATTTTTCTCCAGAAGGCCTCTTTTGAGGCGCTGATAGAAGACAACTATAGTACATACTGTCAATTGGATTCATGCATTACGAGAAGTTCTAACATTTCATTTACGGAAATACTATATTTTACGAAATATATTCTTGACAAGTTCAATTTTACAGCTATAGTCACCTTCGTAATATGATTATATCATATGATGAATAAAAGTTCAATAGTACATTAACTGAAAACGATCAATCAGGAGGGAGGCATATGGGATTTAATCTAAGAAACAGAAGTTTTCTAAAATTGCTCGATTTTTCGCCAAAAGAGATAGAGTTTTTACTCGATCTCTCAGCTGATCTGAAAAAAGCAAAATATGCGGGTTTGGAGCAGCCTGGACTAAAGGGCAAAAATATCGCATTAATTTTTGAGAAAGCTTCAACGCGTACTAGGTGCGCATTTGAAACCGCAGCTTATGATCAGGGGGCAAACGTCACCTATCTTGGACCCACTGGATCGCAGATGGGAGCAAAAGAGACAATAAAAGATACTGCCAGAGTTCTGGGCCGCATGTATGACGGCATTGAGTATCGTGGTTTTGAACAGTCTAAAGTTGAAGAACTCGCAAAGTATGCAGGAGTGCCAGTCTGGAATGGACTTACCAATGAATACCATCCGACGCAGATACTTGCTGATCTACTAACTATGCTTGAACACTCTGACAAACCACTCAGTAAAATCACCTTTGCTTATCTTGGAGATGCAAGAAACAACATGGGCAACTCTCTGATGATTGGGGCTGCTAAGATGGGTATGGATTTTCGATCTGTTTCTCCAAAAGATCTTCAACCTGATCCAGAACTTCTTGCAACAGCTCGTGCAATTGCTGAGGAAACTGGTGCTCAAATCACTATCACAGATGATATTGACAGTGGGGTAAATGGCTGTGATTTTCTCTGTACAGATGTATGGGTTTCCATGGGAGAAGCTGAAGAAGTATGGAAAGAGAGGATCGACCTGCTTCTTCCTTATCAGGTTAATAGTGCGGTAATGAAAAAAACGGGTAACCCCAATGTGAAATTTCTACATTGCCTTCCAGCATTTCATAATCGTGATACTGAAATCGGCGAAAAGATATACCAGAATTTCGGAATCGAGGCCATGGAGGTGACAGAAGAAGTTTTTGAATCACCGGCATCAGTAGCATTCGATGAAGCAGAAAACAGAGCACATACAATTAAGGCTGTTATGGTCGCTACCCTAGGTATATAACAGGTTAGTAAAATTATATAAAACAACAAACAATTGATAAGCTCGTAACAAACTCTATATGCGAGGCGCGTAAAATTTCTATTATTTTGGTGTACTAAAATACATCGGAATGAAAGAAATTTACAGCTACGCATCAGAAGGGGAGTTTTTACGACGCCATCAACAATTAACTAAATGAGGGAAACCAAATGGTAGAAAATGTAATAATCATGGGCGCAGCAGGTAGGGATTTTCATAATTTTAATGTCTATTTCAGAGATAACAAACGTTACAATGTCGTCTGTTTCACAGCCACTCAAATCCCAGACATAGATGGTCGGCAGTATCCAGCCGAAATTGCTGGTTCTATGTACCCTGATGGAATTCCGATCAAAAGTGATGACAACCTGATGGAGATGATTAAAGAGAACAACGTTGATTTGGTTGCTTTCTCCTATAGCGATATCCCTCATACGGAAGTTATGCATAAAGCCTCTCTGGCCAGTGCGGCTGGAGCTGACTTTATCATTCTTGGCGCTCAGTACACAATGGTTGAATCTTCCAAGAAAGTAGTCTCTGTTTGTGCGGTTCGTACAGGTTGTGGAAAGTCCCAAACCAGTAGACAGATTGTAAAAGTACTTCAAGCTGATGGGAAAAAGGTTGTTACAGTCCGACACCCAATGCCTTATGGAGACTTGACTCAGCAGATCGTACAACGTTTTGCCAGTTATGAAGATTTTGAAAAATATGCCTGCACCATTGAAGAACGTGAAGAATACGAGCCAGTTGTTGATATGGGCGCTGTTATTTATGCTGGTGTAGATTATGAAAAAATTCTCCGACAAGCTGAAAAAGAAGCAGATGTAGTGATCTGGGATGGTGGTAACAATGATACATCATTCTATAAGCCTGATGTGAATGTGGTTGTTTTTGACCCTCACCGTGTTGGTCATGAAAGCACCTTCCATCCTGGGGAAACCAATATGCTGATGGCCGATATCGCTGTGATCAATAAAGTCGACAGTGCAGACCCTAAAGATGTGGAGGCACTAAAACAGACCATCATTAAGAATAACCCTAAAGCTAAAATCGTATTGGCTGATTCGGAAGTTTCTGCTGAAAATGGTGAGAGCATGGCTGGTAAACGTGTTCTTGTTGTTGAGGATGGTCCAACTCTTACACATGGTCATATGAAATTTGGTGCCGGAGTCATTGC
Source organism: Desulfocapsa sp. (assembly GCA_029942265.1). Lineage (GTDB taxonomy): Bacteria > Desulfobacterota > Desulfobulbia > Desulfobulbales > Desulfocapsaceae > Desulfocapsa. The sequence continues at coordinate 198 of JAOZTO010000427.1, read as the reverse complement.
CGCCGAACGTTATGGCGCAGCTGAAATTGTCGATCCTCGTCCATTTCTTGTTGGTAGTCTGAAAGACACATTTGAGAAGTATCCCAACATAGGAAAAGTACTCCCAGCTATGGGATATGGTGACCAGCAAGTCAAAGACCTTGAGGCAACCATTAACGCATGCGATTGTGATATCGTCGTGTCAGCAACTCCTATTGA
>JAOZTO010000426.1 GCA_029942265.1 Desulfocapsa sp. | reverse complement strand
AAACAGTTACAGTTCAGTGTTATGCCAAATATCGGGTACTTGCTGAATAGTTACAAATTACCGACCAAGTGCATCCCTGACAGCACGACTAAGTTGTCCCATCGAGTACGGTTTTCTGATAAACATATCGGCACCAATGTCAAGCGCAGTCTTCACATCATCACTTTCTGAAAAGCCACTGACAATAATTGCTTTTTGATCAGGATATAGCTTCAAAATTTCCTTGTAGGTTTGGCGACCGTTAATCCCCGGTACCATCAGCATGTCAAGCACAAGTAAATCGACTTTACGATTTTGAACAAATTCAATAGCTTCCTCGCCGGATGAGACAACGTCAACCCTGTATCCCAAAGCAATTAGCATCTGACTGGCTATATCGCGAAGTTGTAATTCATCATCAACCACCAGGATATGCTCGTTAGCAATACTTGTATATGTTTCATCACTGTCAACAGTTGAACTCACAGTATTATCTTTCATGCAACAGGTCGGAAAACAGAGTTGAAAGCATGTTCCTTTATTGTCGCTCTTCACCGTTACTTTGCCGTCATGATCCTCCATGGTATTCCAGACCACAGTCAAACCAAGACCTGTACCGCTTTTCCCCATAACCTTTTTGGAATAAAACGGTTCAAAGATATGATCGCAATCTTCTTCTTTAATACCAGTCCCGGTATCCTGCACGAAAACAACAACATATTCTCCCGTATTTAGAGAATCGTCATTGTTGATGCTTCGATTAGTGGTAGAAAGTGTGACAGAGCCTTGGTCGCCTATAGCTTCTGCTGCGTTCCCTGCAAGATTCATCAGACATTTCTTCACATGAACAGAGGAGCACAAAATCATTGGCTGGTCTGCGGTAAGTTTATACTCCCATACCACCTGCGGATACAGTGAACGGAGTTTTTCATGCTCCGGTGAGTCCAGGTATTCCTGAATAATGGTATTCAGATCAAGACATTCTCTGATACTAGCAGCACCTCTTGCAACAGTAAGCATATCGGCCACTACCATGGCAGCTCTTTTACCAGATTCTCGAATGGCTTCAATGGGCTTTCTTAATGCACTATCAGACGGCAAGTCAGAAAGTATCAATTCGGGATACCCAACAACACCTGCTAAAATATTATTAAGATCGTGGGCAACACCTCCTGCCATCAAACCTATGGATTCCAGTTTTTGTGCCTGATGAAGCTGTGTTATCAGCTTTTCTTTTTCCTTTTCATCTTTTTTACGCTTTGAAATATCTTCTTTTACGGCAACGTAATGGGTTGTTTTTCCTGAATCATCTTTAATTGAAGAAATGGTTGCAAATTCCCAATATAATTTGCCATCTTTTTTCCTGTTGCATAGCTCACCTTTCCATACTCCAACCTGATCCAGATCGTTCCACATTTTCTGGTAAAACAGTGTTTTTTGTACTCCTGATTTAAGAATTCTTGGGTTTTTACCAATGACCTCTCCAGGGAAATATCCTGTCACACGGCTAAAAGCTGGATTAACATATTCAATGACAGCGTTCAGGTCTGTAATCACAATAGGGTTAGGGCTTTGCTCAACTGCCCGTGAAAGCTTTTGCAATTCTGTTGCCATCTGTTTGCGTTTGGAAATTTCCCGTGCCAGACGACGGTTCCAGATGATAATCATTGCCAGTAACAGCCCACAACCAGCTAGAACCTGCCATAGCAGGGTATAATCCACTGTGTCTTCACCGATAGTATCAGAAGTATTCACAAGCCATTTTCTATAGATGACTGTGCGCTCTTCTGAGGTGATAGATGCAATTGCACGATTAAGCAACGGTATGAGTGCGGCATGTTCTTTCCTCACCATTATCTGTACCGGAAACATTACACCTGCTGCACCACCAAGTTTCATATCATCAGGAAACATCCGATTAATTTGGAACTGCAGAACCGGTAATATATCTACTGCCGCATAGGCTTCACCACTAACAACACGTTTAATTGCTTCTGTAGTATTGGTGACCTGTAAAAAATCTATTTCTGGATAACGGGCTTTTAGCAGATGATACGCACTATAATTTTTACCGACAGCTACTTTTTTCCCTTCAAGGGTTGAAGCATTAAAAATATAATCATCACCTTTACGAATAGCTATAGCTATAGGAAACGCTTCATAATATTCTGAAAAAACAGCATACGTCTCTCTCTCCTTCGTTCGTGATGTACTGACATAAAGATCTGTTTTCCCCTGCTGCATTTTTTTCAGAACATTGGCAAAAAGAATTGGCTCTCCCGTTGCATCCTCTTGAATACCGAGTTTTCCACAAATCAAGTTCCAGTATTCCTCACCGATTCCAATAGTACCACCATCCTTATCCTTTGCACTAAATGGCTCCCACCCATAAGACCGTTGACGGCGAAAGATCGTACTATCAAGATATGCCCGTTCTTCAGTGGTGAGTATAACTTCTTGTGGATCGCTGTAGGAAGTAAAGAAAAAATCCTGTAGATACCCTTTATCTTCAATCCCTTCCTGCGTCATAATCAATGTCGCCACATCAACAATTAAAGGCTTAAATATTGACCCGACAGGAACAGGCAAAGGCATAATCAGTTTATGAGTCTGTTCGGCTTCATACAGCAGGGCATCACGATTTTTCTTTCTGGAATAGTTAGATAAAATCA
>JAOZTO010000425.1 GCA_029942265.1 Desulfocapsa sp. | reverse complement strand
AAATCACTTATGCGTGCCTTGGCTTCAGTTATTCGTCAAACGTGCAGTTGCGATGAAATTATTATTGTTGATGATGGCTCAACTGATGATACGTGTGAATTAGTTCATAGTTTCACAAAAACTTCTCCAATACCCGTTCAGTATGTTTTTCAGGAAAATCTAGGGCCGGCAGCTGCGAGAAATTGTGGAATACGCAATGCTCAATTTTCTCATATCGCCTTTCTTGATTCCGATGATCATTGGAAAAAGAATAAGATTGAACAACAATACAATGCGTTACAGAAAAACCCTGAATTTCTAATCTCCCACACCAAAGAACGTTGGTTTCGTCGTGGTGTCCATTTGAATCAAAAGCTAATTCATCAGTCAGGGAATGGAAATATATTTGCCCATTGCCTGCAACTATGCGCAGTGGGAATGTCCACAACTTTAATTAAACGAGAGCTTTTTGATGAAATTGGTCTGTTTGATGAAGGTCTAAGATGTTGTGAAGATTATGATATGTGGATACGAGTTAGTAGCAGGTATCCGTTCCTGCTAATTGAACAGGATCTGACTGTGAAAGAAGGGGGACGAGAAGATCAGGTTTCGTTTCAATACAGAGTAGGGATGGATAAATTTCGTATCAGGGCAATACTTGGATTGATACGATTAAGTAAGCTCTCTACAGAGCAACTTGAATGTGCAATTGTTGAATTGCGGCGAAAATGCCTAGTTTATGGTAATGGATGTGTGAAACATAAACGAAGTGAGGAAGGGAGTACGTATCTGGAAATAGTTCGATGGACAGACATGGTAATGAAAAGCCATTACAAGTCCTTAGTGGCTATTCCAGATAATCCTTATATCGGTGAGTCTTTAAGGAAATAGCTTATGGTTATGGTACAGTAATGGCAAAACAAAATTCATGGAAAGACCCTTCGGTATATGTGAAAAAAATTCATGTAGAAGAATCGTGCATGGCGCTTGATTACACCAAGGATATTCTAAAACGTGCTGATCTTCCCTATGTTGTTATACCTGACAGAACTGATCCTGCTGGAATAGTAGGCGAATACCCTGAAAACCTTATGGCAGGGAAACATCATTTACTACTTTGCAAGAATCGAGGTACTTTCTTTAAACCATGCCCTGGAACCAAAGAATATCGATGCTGTGATTATCAAGTGCTAAACATTGGTATGGGCTGTCCTATGGATTGCGTTTATTGTATTCTTCAAGCGTATTTGAACAAACCGTGGCTTACTTATTTTGTAAACACCAAGGATATGTTAAATGAAATGTCGACAGCATTTGCAGAGGAACCTAATAGGTTCTTCCGTATTGGAACAGGTGAGTTCACAGATTCCATGGCACTTGACAGGATTACCTGTCTAAGCCCTATGCTTGTGGAATACATTGCAAGCAAAAAACAAGCGATACTTGAGCTTAAAACCAAAAGTGCAGTAATAGACAATCTTAAAAACCTTAATCATAATGGACGAACAGTCCTCGCATGGTCATTAAATAGTACCCAGGTGATGAACAAAGAAGAAATTCGCACAGCAACTCTTGACGAACGATTGCAGGCGGCTAATCAATGTGCTCAATGGGGATACAAACTTGCTTTCCACTTCGATCCAATTATTGACCATCCTGGCTGGAGAGAAGGATATGAGGAGACCATCAGGAAACTTTATCAATCCGTTCCAGCTGAACAGATTGTGTGGATTTCCCTCGGCGCACTTCGTTACCTACCGGCCTTGAAAACCATCGGTACCGGAAGGTTTCCTCAATCAAGAATTTTTTACCAGGAATTTATAGAGGGACTTGATAACAAAAAGCGGTATTTTCGTCCACGAAGGGTTACATTATACAAACATATATATTCACTGTTGAAACAACGAGCGGCACCGGAGACATGTATTTATTTTTGCATGGAAAGTGATGAGATTTGGGCTGATGTAATGGGGTATATTCCAGAAAATAAAGGTGGTATTCCTGTTATGCTTGACCGAACAGTAAGTGGTTGAGAAAGGTTTGATAATGAAGAGGTTTTACTTTTTTAATGATTGCTAATATGGTACTTAGTTAAAGGCAATTCACAACAGACTAAAAAAAATAGGGAGAATACCAGATGATAAACAAAGTTATTTTAGTAGGAAATCTCGGACAAGACCCAGAACTCAAATACACACAATCTGGGACAGCTGTTGCAACGTTAAGTGTTGCTACTAACCGTGTCTGGAAGGACAGGGATGGTAACAAACAGGAAGAAACGGAATGGCATCGTGTAATCGTTTGGAACCAGACAGCAGAGTTTTGTGGTAATTATCTTTCCAAGGGAAACAAGGTATATGTCGAGGGACGTTTGCAAACTCGTAAGTGGCAGGATCAAAGTGGAAATGATAGGTATACCACCGAAGTTGTAGCCAACGAATTGAAATCATTATCTCCAAAAGCATCTGAAGGTGGTGCAGGCGGTTTTGGTGGAGAACCTCCTATGCCCGATGAATCAAGTATGGCCCCCTCCGTGAATAGTTCAGGTGGAGGTACAGGGGAAGATGTTCCGTTTTAATTAATGCATTGTTGTTAAGTGGTAATAGAAAAGCCTTGGTTATCATATGAGTCCGTTGATTTAATAGCATTTTGGTTCGATGTCGAGATAAATGGGAAATT
>JAOZTO010000424.1 GCA_029942265.1 Desulfocapsa sp. | reverse complement strand
GAACGCACCTATCTAGGGCCTGATCTTGCTACAATAGGGCTTGAATAAAAGCTGTATTACACATGAGGTACATGGCATGGACGCATTATCTGTGCGACAAAACAATATACTTGGCCTGGCAGGGGAAAAGGGACGAGTGGATGTTGAAAAACTTTCCGCCATGTATGAGGTATCTGCCCAAACCATCAGAAAGGATCTTAATGTTCTCTGTGACAAGCAGCTTCTCCAGCGGATACATGGTGGAGCAATAGTTGGTTCAGGTATTGAAAATGTGAGTTATGAAGCAAGACGTCTGCTTGCCCCAGGCTCCAAGGAAGAAATCGGAAGAGAAGCTGCCAAACTAATTCCTGACAACAGTTCTCTGCTTATTAATATTGGAACTACAACTGAGCAGGTTGCTCATGCCCTTAAAGACCATTGGGGCTTGCTGGTGATTACAAACAATATTAATGCCGTGAATATTATGAAGGATTTTCTAGGAGTTGAACTCATCATTGCCGGCGGTCAGGTAAGGCGGTCTGATGGCGGAATTGTAGGAGTTGCCGCAGTTGATTTTATCAATCAGTTTAAGGCCGATTATGCCGTGATAGGTGTGTCAGCAATTGATGAAGACGGTTCATTACTTGATTATGATTTTAGTGAAATTCGTGTTGCTCAGGCAATTATCAAAAATGCCAGACATGTTATTTTAGTGGCTGATTCTATAAAACTTGGTCGTACTGCTCCAATTCGCATTGGTCATATTTCAGAAATTAATACTATTGTTACCGATGATGTGCTTCCTACCAATATTCAGGCCATTTGCCGTGAACATGATGTTCGTGTCCTTGTGGTAGAAGAATAAAAACAATTTCTGGGCAGTGAATTGTTACAGGAAAAAATCCCAATAGTTGTTTTCCCTTGAAATTTTAATTGTTTTCGATTAGTTAAGTCTTTAGTTTCATTTGGAGCTGAGAAGCAGTTCAACTGAAACCTTTTTTGCTGTATGGTGAACTTAACTCTGGTTGTAGAGGTGTAAATGGGAAATTCCATATTTGATATTGCTATTATTGGTGGTGGAATAAACGGATGCGGCATAGCCCGTGATGCTGCAGGTCGTGGTTTATCTGTCTTTTTGTGTGAACAAAATGATCTTGCCAGTGGTACGTCATCATCGAGTACGAAACTAATCCATGGCGGATTGCGTTATCTTGAACATTACGAGTTTCGTTTAGTAAGAGAGTCACTCAGGGAACGTGAAGTTCTCCTCAATGCTGCTCCTCATATTGTATCTCCACTTCGATTTGTATTCCCCCATCATCAAGGATTGCGTCCTGCATGGTTGATGCGTCTTGGACTGTTTCTGTACGATCATATCGGTGGCAGAGAGTTACTTCCTGGAACAGGCAGTCTCAATCTGTTACGTGATGAGGCTGGAAAATCGCTTAAAGGAAACTATCAAAAAGGTTTTGAATATTCGGATTGTCTGGTGATGGACAGTCGCCTTGTAGTACTTAATGCTCAGGATGCCGCCGCAAAAGGTGCTGATATCAGAACCCATACGCCGCTTCTATCTGCTGAGCGATCAAATGGTGTCTGGACGTTAAATATTCTTGATAAAAAAAGCGGCAAAGAAAGCAGTGTACAGGCAAAAACCATTGTTAATGCAAGTGGTCCCTGGCTCGACGAACTTCTTAGCCATATTTCTCATAGCAAAACAGCAGAACATATACGAATGGTCAAAGGGAGTCATATAATACTCAGGAAGCTTTTTGACCATGATCGTGCCTATATTTTTCAAAATGATGATGGACGCATTGTTTTCGCAATTCCGTTTTATAACAGTTTTACCCTGATCGGCACCACTGATGTTGATTATCATGGTAAACCCGATGATGTGGAGATTAGTTCTGAGGAAATTGAATATCTCTGTGAAGCTGCTAATGAATATTTCACTACTCAAATTACATCTGCTGATGTTGTTCACAGTTATTCAGGGATTCGCCCCCTGTTTGATGACGGGAAGAGTGATGCAAAAGCGGCCACCCGTGATTATGTCCTAAAACTTGACACAGGAAATGACGAACCTCCTTTGTTGTCAATTTATGGTGGGAAAATAACCACATATAGAAAACTTGCAGAATCAGTCCTAAAGAAAATAAGTGGTTTTCTACCGGAAATGAATCCTTCATGGACTGAAACAGAACACTTGCCAGGCGGTAACTTTGAACCGGATGCCATACAGGATGAGGTGACAAAATTGAGAACAGCTTGCCCTGTATTTCCAGAAAATCTTGCAACACGCCTGATAAAAACATATGGTACCTGCGCCCATATAATGAGTGCAGACATTCAAACTGTTGAACAGTGCGGCCCACATTTTGGCCATCAGTTGTATGGCTTTGAAGTGGATTATTTAATCTCATCTGAATGGGCGCAATGTGCTGATGATGTCCTGTGGCGACGTACCCATATGGGGATTTTGCTCAACTCTGAAGAAACGATAGAGCTTGAAAAGTATATGCAGAAACAATTGTCTGCCCTTAAAACGTAAATATTCGGCTAGCACCCCATCTTCGCTTGATCCGGCCTGTTCACATATGAACCAATATAGTTCACAGGCCGGATCAAGCGAACCTGGGGTACTATCCAAACATTTACAGTTCAGTGGTTGAGCCT
>JAOZTO010000423.1 GCA_029942265.1 Desulfocapsa sp. | reverse complement strand
TTTAGAAAATTCTTCGATTTTGAACAAAATGCCTATTCTCGGACAAGCTCCTAGGGAATGTAAAACAGGTATTGTTTGATAAAGGATGGTATTTCTATGATTTTATTGGGGCGAACACTGCTCGATTTATGTGCTCGTGGGATACTCAAAAGGAAGATGTTACAGCTTTGCTTGAAGATATCGAACAAGCAGTAGCAAACTGTTTTGAAAAATAATAGGAGAGGAAATATGTTTTTCGGTAAACAAGTACAGTATGCAGTAGTTTTTGTCTGTTGCTCGATGTTACAAGCAGGATGTTCAATGTCGTATTCCCTTGAACAATCGTCAGATTCAGTATCACAGAGTCTTGATTCCCTGACGTCCATTACCTCTATTTCTACATCCTCATCAGGGGGAGAAAAGGAAAAAGTGCAGGCTACAGGGGCTATCTATGAGGAAGATGTGGCAGCCTTAACGGTTCTGTATGCCAGCCAAGAGACAAGTAGTGATGACTATCAACGGCAGGTCACAAAAACTGCAAAAAACCATGGTATCAGTAATTGGGAACAGGAAAAGAGTACCTTTGCCGGTATGGGAAAAGGCTTGAAACGATCTGGTATCAGTGAGGAATCCATCTCCAATCTGGCTTATTTTAAAACTATGGCCGGTAGTCCGCATTACTCTGAAGTTCTTGAGGCGTATCAGATGTAAGCTGTATGCAGCTCTTTGTTTTTATCGTAAGCATCTTCTTTTCAGCTAGTGCGGTTGCGGCAGATTCTGTCGAATTACCCGAAGAAGATAGGATTGATTTTCTTTATATCGATGCTAATGCTGGTGAGGCGGCAGGTGGTCATACAGCCCTGCGTCTTGGCGATTCAGTTTTTCATTACCAGTTTTTCCCAGATGATACCTTCCTTCTTGTCCGGGAATCGTGGGACTCTTTTCGCTTTTTGTACAACGATCTGCATAACCGTAGTTTGGCTATTGCACCCCTTCCTCTTGACCACCCTGTTGCCTCTTCTATCAGAAACCATTTCACAGAGATTCTTGTTACGCAACAGGATTTTTTTAATGAATTTGAAGCTCTTCGCAAAGAAAAACAGCTCGTGCAGCAGGTAATAGACAAAAAAAACGGTTTTCCTGTGAATTGTCTTGGCTTTTTCAATAGGGAAGATGATTTCGCCGCCCAGCGAGATGTTTTTGATGAAATCACCACAGAATTTGGAAAGGAAATACTATCCAAATTATTTGTGGAAGCTAGTGAATCCTTACAAAGAGCGGTACAACAATTAAGTAATGGGCAGCGGCTAGGGAAAAGATTTTACGAAATACTTGCCTGGAAAGAAGCTCTTTGGGGATTGCTTAATGGAAAAACATTGGAAACGGATACGCTTATCCGGCCAATTAATGGCGAAAGTGCATTGAGTATCACTGAAAAAGCAGCTCTTGAATCTTTTGCTGAGTTTCAAGTTCAATCTATAGTGATGCTACTTCGTTCTTCTCGTCCTGACAGAGGAGAAGCACTCCTGTTATTAATGGCTCGTTATCTGGTTGTTCAGCAATCTCTTTCAGAAGGGGTGCTTTACACCCTTGATCCCTATTTCGAGAATGTCCGAGTTGTACAATTAACAGATAAAGATGTGGAAAAAGGACGATTGTTATTCTTTCAGCAAGACATTTTAAACCAGGCAAATACTCGAAGGAAACTTTTTTTTGAAGAAACAAAGCATCTTGAAATTGCCTATTCACTTTTTGAAACCAGTCGGGCCAGAGCTTGGGAATTATCACGAGTAAGTAAAAAACAGCGTAGTGTGCGACTCCTTGTGAAGACAACGCTACCAACACGACCCGGTTTTGTTACGATAGACTTTAGTCAAAGCAATATAAGAAAACTCCAAAAACTTAAGGCAACACTTGAATTGGAGTTATTCGATTTTCAGGAAAGGAGTGAAGATTTATACGGCTATAACCTTGTGTGGCGAAACTGTGCAACAGAATTAATACGATCCCTTAACAGTGCTTTCCCAAATATACAGATGGGCAGGGAAGCCCTGGGAGGATGGCTTGAACCGGATGATGGGCTACTCTTTATCCCATTTTTGTTTTACGAACAAGCTGTCACTGCATACTCTCTGCAAGATGAATATTATCTCCCGGCAAGACGATTACGTAATCTTGAAGAACTGTATAGTTATGAAAATGATCTGTGGGTGTGGCTACGGGAGTCCAATACTCTCAGCTCCACTCTGTATGAACCACGAGATAAGGATACCCCGTTTTTGTTTTTCACCGATGATTCGTTGATACTTCGGCCAATTCAAGGTGTGTTTAATGTTGTTTATGCAGCATTGTACGGAGTTGCCGGAGTTGCTATGGTTCCATTTGATGGTGGTGCTCAGGCACGTCAAGCAGTTCGGGGTATTTTTTACAGTCTCCCTGAGTTGGCTTTTGGAAATATCAGAAAAGGGAGCTATGCAATGGCTGAGCCTTTAACGGAAGAATCTCACTAACAGAATCAATAATGTCTTGAGGGCAAAACATTCCTATTACTTCACCCACTTGCGATAGGCGCATTTCATTATGTTAATATGGAGACCATTATTACAATGGTTGCGATGCTAACCACAGTTGTTGCAAAAACCAGTTTAGATGCCAGCTTGGCATCACAACCATAGGTATTGG